>JBOFQC010000109.1:0-14205 GCA_051660725.1 Thermoguttaceae bacterium | reverse complement strand
GGCCAACGCAGAACAAAGATCGGTGAAGAAACGAAAGTAATGTATTTCAGCGGTGAAGTTCGTCAGGAAGACATTTCTGTAAAGGATAACACCATTTCCAGCGACAAGGTGTACTCCTTATATATCGACGACACGCCGGGCGGTAACGTATACGACAGTATCCGCCGCGGTTGGGGTACCAAAGCCCTCGACCAATACGGCCCCATGTAATACCGCAGCCGGTCTGGGCAGTAGCCTTCGGCCTCGAAAAAAGCCTTGCGTTGCAAGGCTAAAACACTTGAAAAATAAACACGTAAAACAAATCCCCACTTGTTCACCTATCACCTATTCACTCCAATGCGTTACATAATTTCAATTCTGACACTTCTTGTAATCGGCGCAACTGCAAACGCTGCAACGCTTAAAGTTGGAACAGTTGCGAATATAAAGGGGCAGGAGCCAACAGTAATTCGCGGGATAGGACTCGTAACTGGTTTGAAAGGAACAGGTGACAATCCCGCCAACTTCAAAGAAACTGCTCGCACTTTAGGACGGATTTTTAAATTAAATGGTCATCCGGGTGTTGATGATAAAGAACTTGCAACCAGCAAAAGCGTTGCCATTGTAAGTGTGACTGCTACGATTCCAGGTGAAGGAGCGCGTGATGGAGAAGAAATTGATTGTGTCGTAACCACATTAGGTGACGCCAAAAGTTTGAAAGACGGTTATCTTAGTTACGCTGACTTAATCGGAGCGGTGCCACAAGGACCTGAACGTGAAATAATTATGGCATCAGCTTGGGGAAAGATCACACTCGAGGACCCGACCGCAACGAATGCCGCCAAGGTTGTTAAAGGCGCCCGATTAACTGCTGATTTCAGAAATCCTTATGTAAAGGATGGTTGTATCACATTGGTGCTTGATAGAAATTATTCGCAAGGGCGGTTTTCACTAGCAAATTCAATAGCTGACGCCATTAACAAAGACCCCGATGTGAACTCGAATGTTCTCGATGCCACTCCAACAACGCAACGAAATAATCGCAGACAAGCAGCAAACGACGAAGCGATTGCTTTCGCACTTGACGCCAAAAACGTAGTTGTAAAAGTTCCTGACTGGTACATAACCAACCCCGCTGAGTTTGTTTCGCTGATAGAAAATGTAAAGCTCGAAGGTATCGAAAAGGTTCCAACCATTGGTATCAATTCACGTACAGGCGTTCTTTCAATTGATCCAACCGTTGAGATTTCACCGGTGTCAATTTCGCACAAGAGCATCACGGTTCAAGCTGGACCGGGAGTAAATCCTCCGGCACCAGGTCAGCCACAACCTGCACCGCCGCAAAGGTTTGTGGATTTTGACGTCGAATCGAGAATCACCGGTCAACAAAATGTTCGTCTCTCGGAACTTACAAACGCTCTCAATGCAATGAAGTTGCCACCACAAGACGTGATTGAAATCATTCGTGTACTTGAGAAGCAGGGAAATCTAAACGGCGAAATAGTTGAAAGTAAATAGTCCTTAGAAAAATACCTCGAATATAATATAACGCAAATACTTATCAAAAATTATCATGAGCACACTTTCATCATTACAATCGACTTCATCAAACATTCAGTTTTCAGAAGCAACGTACAAGTCGAACAAAAAGTCAACTGACGATTTTGCCGCAATGTTACAAAATGCAATGAACACGAAACAGCAAATCGTTGACACCTTTGAAAGCACAACAAGTGCAAGTTCGCAAAGTGACGCCGATGACGAGCAACAGAATAGTCAATCAAAAAATGATTCTGCTCACCTGCAAACCCAAACGCCAGAAGACGAAAAGCGATACCGTGAAGTTTTTCACCAGTTTGTCGGACAAACCATGTACGGTCAGATGCTGAAAGCAATGCGTGAAACACAGCAGAAACCGGCTTATTTTCATGGTGGCAGAGCAGAAGAAATATTTCAAGGCCAGTTTGACCAGGTTATAGTTGACAAATTAACTGCCGCTACTCCTAAATCCTTTAGTGACAGCATGTTCAAACAAATGAACGGCTAATTAAACAACGCGTTTTCTGAACACAATGCCGAGTATTTTCGGCCAAGGATTACATTTTTCTCACCCCTGACATATTCCGTATAATGACACCCTGGGAAACTGAACTCGCAAATTATTTGACTGAACTATCTGATGTTCAGAAAACGACGCTTGCAATTTTACAACGTAAAGGCGAAATGTTGTCCAGAGCCGACCATGCCGGCTTGCGTGATATCGCTGAAGAAGAAAAGCAAGCAATGGATCGTCTCCAGATTTTTTTAGACAAACGTGAACAGCTTTTGAAAATTGCAAAAGCAGAGGGGCTTCCAAACGATTCAATTGAATCGCTTGCTAAGCGGGTTGATATCGAGGCGTCATCTGGTGACATGAATCGAAGTAATCTTTCTGACAAGTGTCAGGATTCGATACATCAATCACGAATTTTGCAACACCAGAGTCTAACCAATTGGGTTCTGACGCAACGGACGCTAATTCATCTTTCACAGATGTTGGAAATAATTGCTACAAAAGGACATCCGAACACTACATATAATAGTCGTAAAGCTAAAGAAACAGCCAGATCGGGTGGCGCACTTGTTGACATTGGTGGATGACACCAGATATCAAATGCCCGAGACATGTGCTTTTCAGGAGTGTTGTTGCACTATTAACGTTTTTGATCCCATATACCCCCCATTGATCAAATGCTTCTTGATTCATTAAACATTGCTGCAAAATCGATGAATGCTTCGTCGGTTGCAATTCAGGTCGCTGGCCAGAACCTAAGTAATGCCAGTACACCGGGTTACGTCCGAGAACAGGTTTTGCTTGGAACATCTTATCCAAAAAACTCGCATGGGTATGCGCTCGGTACCGGAGTGGATGTTGGTGGTGTCGTGCAGATGCTTGATAAATATCTTGAAGAACGGCTTCGCACTTCTCAAAGTGACGCCATGAACACTTCAACGCAGTCAGGTGCGTATAGTAAACTAGAATTTATCTTAAACGAATTAAGCGACCAAGACTTAAGTACAGAACTTGACGCCTTTTTTAACTCGATTGGAAACATACTCAACCAGCCGGAAAGTATCAGCGTAAGGCAAATGACAGTCGATGGTGCTGGTAAACTAACGGAACTTATCCGTGCAACAAGTGGCACCATTTTGAAAACCAGAATGGATATGAATAGTGCAATTGTTGACTTGGCAAGCGAAATCAATCGTTTGACACAAGAAATCAGCAATCTTAACACAGGAATTGCGAGGATCGAAGCAGGACAACGTCCCGGTGTTGAAGCGGTGGGTCTACGAGATCAACGGCTTCAGGCTCTTTCTGATCTTTCGGCTCTTGTTAATATTAAAACAAGCGAAGACGCCACTGGTGTCGTGACAATTTACTGCGGCGGTGACATGCTTGTGTCGGCGCAAGGTGCTAAAACACTTACAGTTGGGTATAATTCCGATCCGTATAATCAACTTTCGCTTGCCGAAATAAGGTACTCCTCGAACAACGCTCCGCTTGATGTTTTTTCAGGAAAACTGAACGGTCTTTATGAGGGCCGTGACGCCATCCTGGGCAGCTTTGTGGAACAGCTTGATGAATTTGCAGCGAATTTAATAAAAGAATTCAACGCCATTTATTCAAGTGGTCAGGGGCTCACTGGCTACGACCAAATAACGAGTTTGACAGTTGTACAGGACACGGATGTTGCTCTGGATAAACTTGGTTTATTTGTCCAGCCGAATAGCGGCGTGTTCTCAATTCTAGTTGAAAACAAAGCAACAAAAGTTACGTCTACTACTGAGATTCAAGTACAGCTGTCTGACACCACAACCAACCCAATGACACTTGAAGATATTGTCAAAGCGATAAATAACGTTGAGGGTGTCACTGCAAGAATCAACACAAACAACCAACTTGAAATCACTTCCGACTCTCCTGAAATTCAATTTGCATTCTCCGGTGACACCAGCGGCGTGCTCTCAGCAATGGGGATTAACACATTTTTTACCGGCACTGACTCCCGTACAATTGGCATAAACAATGTTGTCAAGAATGATCCTGGAAAATTTGCCGTAAGCAAAGGAGGAATCGGTGCTGACACCGACAACGGCGTCGATCTTGCCGCCATGCCGGAAACCAGACAGTCGAAGTATGGTAATCAGTCAATCACGGAATCGTACCGCTTAATGGTTACCACTACAATGTCGAAAGCGGGTACGGTAAAAGCAGTTGCAACGGGTGATGTCACTTATTATTCGTCACTCTCGGCGCAAAGAAATTCAATCAGCGGCGTCAATATTGATGAAGAAACGATTAGCCTTTTCAATTATCAGCGGATGTATCAGGCGTCAGCAAAATACGTCACCGTGCTTAACACAATGCTGGATGCCCTTATCAGAATGTGATGCGCACGCAATTTATACCGTAGCACGGCATAGCAGTGCGATTCGCGTGAAGTGCTTCGCCTTCCGTTGGGCCGCTTCTGTTGCCGAATTGGTATAGGGCATTCGGTTATTTTTGCCGCATGAATTCGCTGCGCAAAAGGTCGTCGATTATCTGGTTTTCGAGAAATTTCTCAGCTATAACCGTAACCATGCTAACGCCGTGTCTTCTACAAGCAAGATGATAATTCTCTTGGTGCCGTGATAAGTTTTTTATGTATTTCAATCTTGCAGCGGTGTCAACATAAGTTTCCATCCATGTTCCGGTCTCGGAATCCACGAGCCGTAAGTTTCCGTGCTCCGGCGGCTCAGCATCCGCAGACGCCAGCAATTGCAGGACCAACACGGTTGATGCTCCTTGCGAAATCTGTGATACGAGCAGATCAGGATCGGAAAGAAACATGAGATCACTCAAGAAAATCCTGACGCTTCTTTTCCGCCATGCCGGGGGCGAAACGGCAACTGCCTCGGGAGGTGACACAACGGCGTCAAGTGTTACCGGGTCCCATTCTGTTGGTATCAAATTTGATCGTCCAACTTTTTGGCACCCCATTTTGCTTGTGTACAGTGTGAATGTGAAGTGCGATTCAGCTGCGGCAGAAGCAAAAAAACCAATAAGTGCGAAAACAGCTTCCGCTTTTTTGGTGTCAGGCAAATCCATTGAGCAGGAAGTGTCGAGAAATAATTCGACATGCGGATTCACTTCTTCACGAAACAGTTTTACTGCAAGCCGGTCATTTCTAGCGTAAGCGTTCCAGTCGATTCGTCGCAAGTCGTCGCCCGGCTTGTATTCCCTGTGTTCCATGAATTCCAAGCTGGTGCCGACAGTTCGGCTGAGCAGATTACCAGATACGCCGAGCGGTGTCACTGACGGCTCCGAAAACATGAAACGGCTGCCCCATTGGTAGCCAAGCATAATTTGGTCAAGCATGTGGGACTGGTGAACAGGTGATAGGTGACAGGTGAACAGGTGATTCTAACTCCTAACTTATTAAATAACAGCGAACGATTACATTACGCCCATTCTTTTGCGTCGAGGAACCGCTGTACGTATTTAGCCAGAATGTCGGTTTCAATGTTTACTTTGTCACCAAGTTTACGCGCCCCGAGTGTTGTAACCTTCAGCGTATACGGTATCAAGGCAACGCTGAATAAATCCTTTTCGCATTGCACAAGTGTCAAACTGACGCCGTCAACTGCAACTGATCCTTTTGACGCCATTGCCACTGCGAGTTCTTTTGGCACCGTAAAAAAGTAATCTGCCCAATCGCCCTGATCGTCTATTCGCGAAAGGGTTGCCAATCCGTCAATGTGTCCCGAAACAAAGTGGCCTCCTAACCGGTCACCAAGTGAAAGTGCGCGTTCCAAGTTCACGGGACTGCCTGCCACGAGGTCGCCGAGGTTGGTTCTGGCGAGTGTTTCAGGTCCGGCCTGAAACGTCATCGTTGTTGGTGTCGTTTCCACAACGGTCAAGCAGCAACCGTTGACAGACACGCTGTCGGCAACTTTTACTGTTGGCACCACAATTTTGTCTTCGATTACAAGTCGGCATCCCGGCGGTTCCGAGATAATGGCGGCGACTTTACCAAGTGATTCTACTATTCCGGAAAACATGAGTGTAATTTTGTAAGTGTTTATATATTAATGTATTACAGCGACTAAAAACGCCAAACTTGTTCGGCGGCTAACTTTTATTCCGAAAAAAACTTGACGATTATTACTACCTTTTTATTGCGAGTTGAACGGCGTTGCGGATTGCATGTTGGACCGCTTTAATTGGAAGCGAAGCGTCAATGACGAAATATCGGAGCGGCTCGGCTGCAGCGAGTTCGAGGAAACCGTGACGAACACGTTGGTGGTATTCTTCGCCCTTACTTTCCATTCTGTCCATTTCATGTTTTACGTTCTGAATAATTTCGGCATGTCGATTTTGAAGCCGTGACATAGCAGTTTCGTAAGAAACGTCCAGCACAATTCCAATATCCGGCATGACACCGCCAGTCGCGATTTTTCCTACACTTCGTAATGTGTCGAGTTCAATACCGCCTGCACACCCCTGATAAACCAAATTCGAAAGTAAGTACCTGTCACTTACAACCGTTTTGTTTTTTTCGAGTGCCGGGCAAATTATCTCCTCTACCATTTGAGCACGCGCAGCCATGAAAAGGAACATTTCCGAAGTTGTGCAGATGTCAAAGTCGTTTCGATGTAAAAGCAGTTCACGTATGGCGTTACCGGCTTGTGTGCTACCTGGATCGCGGCATGAAACGACTTCTTTGCCTTTTTCGTTTTTCAGCCATTCGACAAGCAATTTCGCTTGTGTACTTTTGCCGCAACCATCTCCTCCGTCAATTGTTATAAACATTTATTTTCAACTCTTAACCTAATTATACGTACCTGAACGATTTAAATACCATTATACAAAGTCGATCAAAAATCGCCAGACCCCCGTAATAAGAAGGATGCAAAATGCATGACGCAACGCAGATTAGTAATTGTTTTAATAATCAACTCGGATTCATCTTTACATGTACGCCGTGTCCTAGGATTATAGGCTTGTTGTCCAACGTTTCATTTGTAACTTGCTTTTTACCGAAGGTATACACTTTCTCGATGAGCCTAAAAAATGTACTTTGCGGTCAACAATGTTTTTCCGATCACATGTTCTATCGCATCAACCAATTCTTTTCTGTCATAGCCTTCCTGTATGAAAAAGGGATCAATTTCGTCATTATCAAAAAAATAAAAAGATGCTGAAAATATTTTTTTAAAAAAAGGGTCGCATATACGTTTGCGTTTGGGCATTGTACTAAAATATATATCCTCAAGGAAATTCAAACATGACACAAACGTACTGTAATTTATATTTTTGCATCCTTTTTCAGACAGGGTGTTGATTGACCGAAAATAATCAAAGACAAC
Organism: Thermoguttaceae bacterium; assembly: GCA_051660725.1. Lineage (GTDB taxonomy): Bacteria > Planctomycetota > Planctomycetia > Pirellulales > Thermoguttaceae > JAVBSX01. The sequence continues at coordinate 6,834 of JBOFQC010000109.1, read as the reverse complement.
ATGTTGCTCAAACACTGATGGCACGGATAGACGTTCCGCACCACAATTCGCTTTTCTCAACGCCTTATCTGCATTATTTAAATCAAAAAAAATAATGAGTCTTTTGTCAAAAAAAATCGGGCGTTCTTCTGCTACATATATCGTGTAAGCCAGCGGTGCATCTACATCTTGAAGTACCCGAAGCCCTATAATTTCCGTATCTTCATTTCCAATTATTTTGTACATGTTAAAATAAATCCTTACTCAAAATGTCTAAAATATTTCATGATTTTATTAAGCTCAGAGTCTGGGGCTTCAACTTTCTTGCCTAACCCGACAAATCTTTTACGCCAGCTTTCCCCATAGTGTTACGCGTAACACGCTCATGCCGTTCTTCTGCTGGTTCTCTGTAGGCTTCACATTGGAGAACGGGGACGCACAGAAAGCTAAATCCGGTTCGAGCGCATTGCATGTCGTAGCGAAGAGGTCGGGATTCGGCGGTTGGGGCTGTTAGCATCGTACCGTTTCCCTACATACCGCCCACTCCTGATTCTTAATATTCCATTCGTGGAATACTTACAAAAAGAATGGATGCTTTTATTTCAAGCGAAAACCATATTTTATTTGTAACGTTCCCAAATGGCCCAATTCATAACATATTCAATGCTTGAATTACGTAAATCGACCTCCTTATTAGTGAGAGACGAACTTGTGTTTTCGTTTTTACATAAAAATGCACAACTTGCTCCAAGAAAGAACATACTATATTGGACTCCGCATCTGCATGAAATACAAGCTTTGTAAAGCTCCTCCTTATTATATTTATATTCACAGCTGTATTCGTGCTTGTGTTCACTCCCACCACAAAGCTGCATATTCAAAATCGCACACAGATTCTGGGCTATTCTCTTTCGGTAATGTGCTAAGATCAGATTAGTGATCTTAGTCACAATTGCAATACCCTTTTTTGTAAAGTACACAGATGCAACAATACAGAGAATTGTGATCCCAATTGTAGCAACAACCGTATTAGTATTATAGATGTAATTGACTTGAACTGCACACCAAATACCAATCAATATGGAAGACACAAAAGAGATAAAGTACAATAATTCTGACAGATTCATCATTACCTCAGATTCAATTCTATAATCATTACCAGCTTGGCATAAACCAGCCAATACCGTACGAGATAGAGCCTATACATCCCAGTAGTTTCCTGCCGGATGGTGTAAGACCAGCATGTCAAGTGTATACATAATCGAATAGCTTGGTCATTCTGGGTTCTTAAGTAACAAACTACCGCGTTCTTTCGCTGATGGATTGTTAGCCAGATATTGTTTGTATATATACTGTCGCTCGGCAAAAACTGCATGTTTTCTAATGTAGGGCAAACTGAAAATATACAGTACCAAACATTGAAAAACTCGGGAACATAGCCGACCTGCGGGAGGCGGAGCACTTAACGCGAAGCGTACCGCCTATACCGGGCTACGGTATAAGTACATTTACGTACAAAACACTTTCGGCGACGAATAATATTGCCGGCATCAACAATAATCTGAAAAATGTTTTCATATTAATCCCTTTTGATTTTCGAGGTTTATTACGAGGTAGGCAATTTTTTCCGAAAATCGCTCCAGTTTCGGAGAAGCTGAACTACCTATATAAAAAAGTGGCCTACCCATACAATAATCGCAAAGTTTCCTGATACTCAGAGTAAAAAAACAGATACGCATAACACAGATTTATCTTCCGGCTGCTTCGCTGAATTCTTTTATCAACTCTGGTGTCAACTTGACGTGGAAAACCTCGGCAATAACCTGCGACCAGCCGTGAATAAAGTAAGTCCACCCGTCTTCAATCGTGAGTTTTTTAGACTCTTTCTGCGCGTTTGCCTGAACCAGGAATTTTAAATCGCCCCGGTAATTGAAGTCCCAAGCCAAAGCGTTTTCAGGGAAAACAGCCGCATCTGTTATCGGCGAACCGGGGCGGTCTTTGCCAAGCCCCGTGCCGTTCATCACAAGCGAAAACGGAGTAGCTTTTGCCAAGACGGCGTCATTTTCCTCGAAGTTCGGACAGTGATGATATTCGACTGGAACGCCACTGTTAAGTTCCGCGTGAATTTTTTGCATCTCTTCCAAACGGGGCAGTGACCGATTCGTTACGATTATTTTTTTAGGACGGTTTTTGCCTCGTACAAAATCCATCATGTAAATTGAAATCGCAAGTGACGAACCGCCTGCACCAAAAATTACCGCTTCAGCTTCCGGGTGATTTAACCACCAATTTTCCGGCAAAAACGCTTCCAACGCCAAACCACTGGTAATCGGGTCTTTCGCGTGGCCCCAAAGTTTCCCGTCCAACTTGGAAATCGAACTGACTTCCGACAATAACGTGGCATACGGATCAAGTTCGTCGAACATGTCCCGAGCGGCGTGGAGTAGGTCGAGTTTATGCGTTGTAACCAAAGCACCAAGCGAAAGCGGATCGTGTTTGATAAAATCGACCACTTGCCTATAATCGTCGGCGGGCGCATGAATAGCAACGTCGATTCCTTTTATAACCGCGTCAATGCCAAGGATTTGCATCCAGCGTGGAAAAACCTTCATGATCGAAGATTGCGCCGTGGTGACGCCAATAAAATACATCGTTTTCTGTGTCGCTTTGTCGGGAAGTTGCATGTTGGGTGAGCAGGTGAATAGGTGAACAGGGGACCTGCCGTCTAGGCAGTACGCTTCGCGTGAAGTGAATCGCCTCCTGTTGGTCGGCTGTAATAAATGGTGAGCAGGTGAGCAGGTGAGCAGGTGAGCAGGTGAGCAGGTTATTCGAAATTACTAACGTCTAACGTCTAACGTCTAACGTCTAACGTCTAACGTCTAACCTGCTCACGTCTTCTCCCCCTATCTTACCCGATGCGCCAGTCTCCGTAAAGACAGACGTAACCGGCGGGTAACTTTCCGCCGTTTTGTGACGAAATGTCAAGCGGAAACGCTTTTACGTCGATTTTAGAGTCGTTTATTACGTCAGATGTGCGGACAAGCTCGGATAATTTCTGCGCATTGTACTGCGGTGAATGGCAGGTAAGCATCAAGAAACGAGAATCGGGCTTCAATAACTCGAAACATCCACTAAGAAGAATTGGTAAATCTTTGCTCAGTCGCCACGTTTCCCCTTTTGGCCCATGTCCGTAACTCGGCGGGTCGAGAATAATCAAATCGTACCGGGTCTTTCGCTTGATTTCCCGTTGCACAAATTTTAGAGCGTCTTCGGTAATCCAACGAATCGGTGCATCGGCCAGCCCTGAAACTTCGGCATTTTGTTTTGCCCACGCGACTACGTTTTTGGCTGCGTCGACGTGTACAACCTGTGCGCCCGCAGATCCAGCGGCCAATGTGCTTCCGCCGGTATAAGCGAAAAGATTCAGCACGCATGGTAAAAAATTAGACGGATTCGTTTGTGCCTTTACTAAGTTGTGTATCCGTTTCCAGTTCGGAAGCTGTTCAGGAAAAATACCAATGTGTCCAAACGGCGTAAATTTCAGACAAAAACGAATAGCTGGTTCCGAAAATGTAATCGTGTGAATTTCCGACTCTGCTTCAGAATCCACATTTTTTTCATTAAAAAACCATTTGCCGCGCTCATTCAAATCCGTGCAATTATTACTGTCGGAAACGAATTTCGCAGTTGCGTTTTGCCAAATTTGCGGTTTGCCCTTTCGAAACGGCTCAGCTGCCGGACACGGTCTGTCAAGAATCAAGTCCCCAAAATTCTCCAGCCGACGCCCGTTTCCGAAATCAAGAAGTGTGTAATCACTCACAATTTTTTATTATGATTTGTAATATTTTGCTTTTCAGTTAGCCCCGGAACCCTGCTCCGGGTTGCGTACTCCTACGCCGTGCAATTTATGCCTGAACGGCAGGTTCCTCGGCGGCTAACCAAAATAATCCTGACGCTCAGTCAATACTGTCAGGTACAATCTCTGTAACAAGTTTGTCTTGCGGTAATTCAATCTCAGGCAGAAGTTCTAAATTTGGGTCTGCTTGTCCAGATGCAGGTACAGGAAGTTCAAGCAGCGGCTCTGCTTCCGGTTTCGACACTTCACTCTGAGCTGAAACAGGATTCTGCGGTAAACTATTATTTTGTGGTAATTCCGTGTTTTGTACAACTGGGGCTTGCTCCGGTTGCGTTTCCGGTTGCTTCGCCGGTGAATCCTGATTTTTCAGCCGGTTTAATTCTGAACGGAGAGAATTCGCGGTACTCTCGGCTTTTTTCACCTTTTCCTGTTCCGCAGTTTGACCCGACCAAAACATGTAACAAAAAACGCCGAGCACTACAATTATTACAGGAGCCAAAATGTCCCACACAAACTTAATTTTGCTTTTTGCTTTTGAACCATCCGAAGATTTTTGATTTTTTACTTTTTTTTTGTCAGATGCGTCTCCGTTTTCGCTGCCGGCAGTTTTATCCGTTAAGTCAGTGCTTTCTACTTTTTCGGTAGTTTTTTCTGAACTAGCGTTATTTGCCTTGCTTGCTTTGCTTGCTTTTTCCGCTTTTTTAGGTGCAGGCGTTTTTTCTTCCGCGGCTTGAACCGCATCAGCCGTTAAGACAGCTTTCGAGTCTTTTTTTGCCTTTTTTGAAAACAGTCCCGAAAAGAAAGATTTTTTGGCCGGTTTCGTACTGTTTTCGTCTGTTTTCTGCTTTTTCGGATCAATTTTTTTGCCAGCTTTGTTTTCAGCTGAGTTTGCCGCATTGGCCGAAATCATCGCTTTACTCAACACCGTTGTTGTGGAATCATCAGCGTTTTCCTGCTTAATATTCTCATTTAAACTGATACTTTTGGAAGTTGGGGGAATTTGGGAATATTGCGGATGCTCGGACTTAATTTGGCCGTTATTTTCCAGAGTGCCGTCCGAGATGAAATCATCGAATTCCCCGACAGTGTCATCATCATGACCAATAGACGTGCCAGAAATTGGCGTATCTTCATCTAAATCAATATCAGACGGTGTCGGCTGCAGCGCAGGAGGCAACGGACTCTGCGACGAAGTCACATTGGGAGAAGGAACCGTTGTATTACTCGGCAAGTTTAATTTGGGTAAACTGGGTGGTAAAACCTTTTCCTGCTTCGCCGTTGATTTTTTTGACGTGGGCGCAACATTACCCACTTCATTCTGTTGCTCAGGTAGACTTGAAGCAGAAGTATTTGCCGCTACGGTAGCTGTACTGCGTAATTTGGTCGGCAACGCTCCAATATCAATCGACAAAGTCGGCGTAACCGGCGTAATTATCTCAACCGACCCGCTTTTAGACTGCGCATTAGAAAACGAGCCAGCTCCTTGTGAAACTGAGCCGTTTGTAGCGGATGCAGCAGAAGTAGAGCCGGGTAATTCAGATTCAGCGGGCACAACCAAAGGGCGACCACACAAATTACATCGAAATGCTCTACCGATAAATTTTTCGCTAAAGCGGAAATTTTTTCCACAAGGACAGGCAAATGAGATCATTATTACTTCTTCAATAAATTACGGACCCGGAATAACCGATTGATAGTATATGCCGTTGACGTTCCGTTCCCGCAAAACTTAATTAGTGCTGCAACACAAAGCGGTTTTCAAGGCCGAAGGACTACGGCCTATACCAGCTTCTGCATAGTTAAAAGTATAAAAGTATAGTTACAGTATAATTCCTGATGTTCGTAGATTAAACGAATAAAATTTTATTTTGCGTTTTTTTCGAAAAAATTTTCGGTACAAGCGACAATAATTGACAATGAATGTGGAAATAGACCAAATCGAAGAGCTAAAACGTGTAAACGATATTTTGCAACAACAGCTTGAGCAGTCGCAAAAACTGGCAGTATTAGGTGAGTTGACCTCAACAACGACTCATGAATTCAACAATATCCTTACAACCATAATAAATTACGCTCGGCTTGGGCAACGTCATAAAGACGACGCGACCAGGGAAAAAGCTTTCGACAAAATTTTAATAGCGGCAAATAGAGCGGCCAAGATTACCAAAACCATTCTGGGAACTGCAAAAAACAGAAAAAACACGCTTGAGCCGACAGATTTACACGAACTTTTGGACGATACGCTTGTGCTTCTCGAAAGGGAGATGAATAAATACCGTATTATGGTGGAAAAAGAATACTTGGTAGTTCCGAAAATCATCGCGGACGGAAACCAAGTCCAGCAAGTTCTGATAAATTTACTGGTAAATGCCCGGCAAGCAATGCCAGATGGGGGGCGAATCTTGCTAAAAACCAGCTTTGACCAAGAAAAAAACGTTGTCGATCTGCTAATTCGAGACTACGGGTGCGGTATTCCAAAAGAAAAACTGATACATATTTTCGACCCTTTTTTCACGACCAAAAAAGGTCCAGACAGTAGCGGAAAAGGTGGAACCGGGCTCGGTTTGGCTACGTGTAAAAGAATAATGGAGTCGCACAAAGGAAAAATCCGCGTCGAAAGCTCTGTTGGGAAAGGAACCGCTTTCACTCTTAGATTTCCGGCGGCTGAACAAACGGATAATTTAGAAAAATCGGAATAAATGTAAAATTAACAAAAAATAATCACAAAAAAAATTTTTTCCCTGTAGTCTGGTACAGGAAAATGATTTATACTAACGGTGTAGTTATAGGTAAAGTCATTAACAATATTGCGTGTTTAACAAGAACCTATTCTTACCATTTGAAGATTATCGTTTACCTCGTAGCCTTATGTCCAAAGTTCTCTGCATTGCTTCACTAGCACTTTCAAGCGTGCTATTCCTGCTTTTCCTTATGGATTTGATCCTTAAGGTTCCGTTCGCTGGGGCTAGCTGGATTACGGACATTGGTTTTATTATTGC
>JBOFQC010000108.1:0-10516 GCA_051660725.1 Thermoguttaceae bacterium | reverse complement strand
GAAAGAGCAGAAACTTTTGGCGGAGAGCCGGTTCCGGAATTTCCAGGCGTAAGTTTAAAGTCGGCAATTTGCGGAGATGCCAAAACCCCGGAAATCGAGAGGGATTACGTTTATTTCAATCACAGCGGAAACGGCGCACTTCGGGTCGGTGATTGGAAGTGCCTTTACACACAAACCGGCTCAAGTAAAATATCCGCTGCTGAAAAATCGTCCGGAACCGCTAATTGGGCACTTTACAACCTTGCCGTTGACCGCTCCGAACAAAACGACTTGGCAGAAAAAATGCCGGATAAACTTAACGAACTGGTCGAAAAGTGGCGTGACCTGACCAAACAATTCCGGGAACTGGAAAAGAAAGAATAATCTGGGAGGCTTTAGGCATTGGGCTTTTGGCTTTAGGGAATTTCTAAATTACCAGTATTTTCATTCCCACCTTTTTACCTTTAACCTGCTCACCTTCATCTCCCCCAATGCTCCTAACATTAGAAACAACGTGCGACGAAACTGCGGCGGCTGTAATCGGTGACGACCTTTCGGTACTCGGTTCAGTCGTCGCTTCGCAGGACGAACTTCATAACAGATTCGGCGGCGTGGTGCCGGAAGTGGCGTCGCGCGCACATCTTGAGCGGATTCTGCCGGTAATAGACGAAACTATAAAACGGGCCGGAATTAAACTTTCCGAACTCGACGCAGTTGCGGTTGCCAACACACCTGGCTTGGCCGGCTCGTTATTGGTCGGACTCGCAGCGGCAAAAGCTCTTTGCGTCGCAATTGACAAACCGCTAATCGCAATAAACCACTTGCAAGCACATGTTTACGCATGCAAAGTCGCTTTCGGAATCGACCCGTTTCCGTGCGTCGGACTTGTAGTAAGTGGCGGACATTCAAGTTTGTTTCGCTGTGAAAGCGCAATTGATTTCACGCTGCTCGGTTCGACAATTGACGATGCAGCCGGCGAAGCGTTTGATAAAGTGGCGGCAATGCTCGGTTTGCCATATCCCGGCGGCCCGGCAATTGAGCAGGCGGCAAAAAACGGTAATCCGAAAGCGTACCGTTTTCCTCGAGCTTTGCTTGATGAACCGACACGGCTGCAATTCAGCTTTAGCGGTGTCAAGACAGCGGTTCGGTACAAGCTGGTCGGACCAGGCAGAGCCGATTTTTCGCAAGTGAATCTGTCGGAACAGGAAATCGCGGACATTGCAGCGTCATTTCAAGCCGCAGTTGTAGATGCTTTGGTACGAAAAACCATTCAAGCGATGAAATTCACCGGTTTCAACACACTTTGCGTCGGCGGCGGTGTTGCGGCAAACAGTTGTTTTCGTGAAGCAATGGAAACCGCTGCAAAAAAAGAGGGGATACAACTTTTCATCGCACCCAAAAAACTTTGCACTGACAACGCCGTTATGGGTGCCGTTGCAATGGAGCGGTTCAAACAGAACAAATTCGAACCGCTTGATCTGGACGTTTTTCCAGGACTTGTTAGGTAGACGTGAGATATTAGACGTTAGACTTCAGAAATATGAAATCTAACGTCTCTAGTCTAACAGCTAACGTCTCTTCTTTCACCTTTCCTCAATCTCAATGTACTCGGTAATATTGTTGCCGATGTAAAGCTGACGCGGACGAATAATTTTCGAGTTTTCCGTGTCGTGAAGCTCTTTCCATTGGGCAATCCAACCGGGTAAACGTCCGATTCCAAACAGAACCGTGAACATATTGGTCGGAATTCCCATTGCGCGGAGCAAAATGCCGCTGTAAAAGTCGACGTTTGGATACAGCTTGCGGTCAACGAAGTACGGATCGGAAAGAGCCAACTCTTCCAATTCTCTGGCAATGTCGAGCAACGGGTCGTACTGTTCCAGTTTGGTGAAAACTCTGTCCGCACACTCTCGGAGCATTTTTGCCCGCGGATCATAATTTTTGTAAACACGGTGACCGAATCCGTAAAGTTTGAACGGATTAGTCTTGTCTTTTGCCGCTTCGATACAATCTTTCGCAGACAAACCGCCTTTGTGAATCTGGTCGAGCATTTTCATGACTTCGACATTTGCACCGCCGTGGAGCGGTCCCCAAAGTGCATTAACACCGCCGGCACAGGCCGCAAAAAGGTTGGCCCGTGCCGAGCCGATTACGCGAACCGTAGCGGTACTGCAATTCTGCTCGTGGTCGGCGTGCAGAATTAAAATCAGATTCAGTGCGTCCTCGATTTCTTTCGGAACTTTGTATTGCTTGTGCGGAATCGAGAACATCATGTGTAGGAAATTCGCGCAGTACCTCAACTCCGGGTCGGGATACGTAAACGGTAACCCTTTCGACCTCCGATATGAAAAAGCTGCAATTGTCCGTACTTTACTAATCAATCTTGCGGCAGCTTCAATGAATAGTTCGTCGTCGCCGAGCGGGAGGAATTTTTCGTGATAACATGCAAGTTGGCTAAGCATAGCCGACAAAATAGCCATTGGCGGCGATTTCGGCGGTACATTATTGAATTGGCGTCGAATTCCTTCGTCAATCAGTTCGTTTTCGGTAAGTAAATTGCTGAATTCGCTGAGTTCTGGTTTGGTCGGCAATTTTCCATTAATAAGGAGCATTGCGACTTCGATGAAATTCGGCTTCGGGCGGTCAAACTGCTCGATTGGAATACCTCGGTAGCGCAAAATACCCTGATCACCGTCAATATAGGTAATTTCGCTTCGACAAACAGCGGTACTGCCAAGGGACGGATCGAACGTAACCAAACCGTGTTGGTCGAACAAACCGGAAATATCAATTGCTTTTTGACCTTCCGATCCGGAGTACATTTGAAGTTCGATTACCTTATCACCAACCGTTAAAGTAGCTTTTTCACTGCTCATTGGTTCCTCCTTCTGAAGTTATACTGGGGACGGTTTAAATTTTCCCGTCCGTAATACGGCAAGCCATGCAATGCAAGGCGTTTTTCAAGGCCGAAGAAATCATGCCTTGACGGCACGTCGCTGCCTATACCGGTCTCGGCATAGGGTGTAAAAAAGAATTTGAGCCTCTGCTTTATGGACTGAAACCAGTCGTCACAGGCACCGCATTTTATGTAATATTTAGCAGAAAAAAAAGGGGGAGGCAGTAAGTTGGTTGAAGAAAGGAATAACTTTATGGAAATGTTGAGAGATGTTTATTGAGGTGAGCAACAAGTATTATTAAAGTAAAGTGTCTCGATGAAAAATGTCCGAAAGACTGCTAGCCAACGCTTAATCTAATATCTGACGCATAAACGACTACATATTTTACTGTCACACGTAAAGAAATAACGGTTATGACGTTTCTGTTTACTGGCTAAAAAAACTTTTTCCAGAAAACTGACAAAATAGATTGAAGTTCGTCGGTTTTTTGGTAAAGTCGGTACGTAATAAGTCATCAGACGCAAGACGACATGTAGCTCGTATGTTAAGCTAATCGAATAAAAATCGACATCAGCACTTTGATCCTGCATCTGTCGTCCAATCGTAAAACTGACGTATTTACCGTATAATGGTAAATTATTAATAAATTTCCACCCACAATTGGTCTGTGCTTATGTTTGATTCATTAACCACAACCTCCGAAGTAGACGAACTCATTAGAAACGCGGAACTCAGGAGCGAATTAGAACCGTATTTCGACGAGTCGATCAGTATAATAAACGCGCATCATTTTTCACTTAAATTTGAAAACGAGTTTCTCGCTTCCATGTTAGCGTGGGAAACCGCGCCGATTCAGCCGATTTACCGTTGGTTTGAGCCGGAAATGAGACTTCCGTCGCCCGACTGCCTAAACGCAGAAAGTCTGGCCGTGATTTTGAATGAAATCATTGGAAAATTATACGAGAAAAAAATTGTTCTCGATTTTACTGATCATCTTTCTGACAGAGAGTTATACACACTTATTTTGCACGACATTTTACCTTCGCGGGAAAAAAAGCTTGACTCGCGAAACAGCTTTATTCACTGGGACTGTTCGCACGCAGGAGGTGATCCGAATGTTTGGCTCACGTATTACGCATCCGATGAAGACCGTGAATCGTGGGCAGAAATTTACCACCAGCAGCTTCCGCAGAAGGTGGTTCCCCAGTTTCATCGCGACCTGCCAAGCGACGATTTACTGTAATTGAGATTTGTTGGGTTCGGGGTGAAACGCCGAGCAGGGCTCGGCGGCTAACCACAAAAATAAATATTTAATAAAGTGAGGCGAGAAAACTTTCCGCGAAGCGTTTAAGGAATTTTACCAATAAAAAATCCACAAAATTTCGGAAAACCAAGCCGTCCAACGGGAGGCGAAGAAACTTTCCGCGAAGCGTTTAAGGAATTTTACCAATAAAAAATCCACAAAATTTCGGAAAACCAAGCCGACCAACGGGAGGCGAAGAAACTTTCCGCGAAGCGTTTAAGGAATTTTACCAATAAAAAATCCACAAAATTTCGGAAAACCAAGCCGGCCAACGGGAGGCGAAGAAACTTTCCGCGAAGCGTTTAAAAATGTTCCGAATTCGTCAAAAATTTGATTTGACTGCTGTTTCTGATGTCGTGTCGGAAACGAATCGGGAATTGCAGCGGTTCGCGTCGCTTATCAAGCCGAACCAAACAGTTGCGATTACAGCTGGCAGTCGGGGCATTACTTCAATTGTGCAGATAATTCGAGCAATTGTTGATTTCTTTCACACACACGGAGCAAAACCATTCGTAGTTCCGGCAATGGGTTCGCACGGCGGCGGAACTGCTGAAGGGCAGCTCAATCTTCTTGAAAAATACGGAATAACCGAAGAAGTAATTGGCTGTCCGATCCGTTCTTCAATGGAAACAGCTATTCTCGGCACGCAAAAAATCAGTCCGACAACAGAAATTCCGTTGTATCTCGACAAAAACGCAAGTGAAGCGGACCACATTTTTTTGGTCAACCGTGTGAAACCGCACACGAGGTTTTCCGGCCAAATCGAAAGTGGACTCCTGAAAATGCTCATGATCGGGCTCGGTAAGGCAATTGGCGCAAACACCTACCACAAAGCGATTTCAGACGAAAACTTTTCGCATGTGATTATTGAAGCCACTTCTGCTATTCGTAAACATGTGTCGGTTCTCGGCGGAATCGGAATCGTCGAAAACGCAGTAAAACAAACCGCCGTGGTACGCTCCGCCTCGGCTGACGAGCTGGAAAAAACAGACGAAGAGCTTTTGGTAATTTCGAAGCGGCTTTTGCCCCGCATTCCGTTTGACGACGTTGATCTTCTAATAATCGAACAGATAGGAAAAAATATAAGCGGTACCGGTCTGGATACCAATGTTGTTGGTCGAAAACATGACGACCACAAAGCGGTTTCGGGAGAGGTGCCGATAATACGCTGTATTGCCGTTCTCGGTTTAACGCCGGAAACTCGTGGAAACGCCTGCGGAATCGGAATCGCGGAGTTCTGCAAAACATCTGTATTACGTGAAATGAATGTCGCAGAGACACGGCTTAACGCAATAACGGCAAATCATGTTTCCGCTGCAATGCTTCCGTTGGATTACGAAACCGAAGAAGAAATTCTCGAAGCGGCAAATTGGACTTTGGGCGGAATTCCATTGCATGAAATGAAAATACTAAGAATAAAAAACACGCAAGACCTCGAAACAATCGAGTGTTCCGAGGCGTACAAAGAGGCGGCAATACGGCTGGCCGCTGAAAATAAAATCGAAATATTACAAACAGTGTCCGGCAGTAGAGTTGGAGCGAATCCAAAATAGCAGCTCTGAATTGCTTCAATTGTGAAAATGCTCCAGTTAAACTGCCAGATAAAAGAATTTATCCGCTTCTTTTTAAACCGTATTAGTCGCGTGGACGTACTGCACCAGTAAGACCGGCGTAGTCGACGCGATCTTCCGGATGCCACAGCGGCAATCCTTTTCGAACTCGTTCAGTAAGAACTTCGAGTTTTGCCGGCGAACCAGCAGGAGCGTCAGTAGGGCAAAACTCGTCGGTCACAACCGGGATGAAATCCTCGTCGTGCCCAGTTTCCAAAATTGCATCAAAAACATTCCTCATTTTTATATCCTATTATACTTTCGTTTAATAAATGACCTTATCCCAAACGGAGATATAGTTGATTACACATAGAGCTTGCGCAGAAGAATAGCACAAACGGTACAATTATATACAAACATACCGCAAGCGTCAAGGAGTAAAACGGGAAAAAATAGAATTTTCTCGAAAAAGACTCCAAAATACAGAAAAACTTTTTTATTGGCTGAAATTATTCCACAAAATAATAGGAACTGCCACTAACTGTGACGTAGATTCTATACGAATTCCATTGCTACACAACCGGTCCCCCGATTGTAAATGCAGAAAAAAATAAAATTTGCACGATTTTTCTTGAAAAAACGCTCCGAAAACAAGGGATATGCAGGTTTTACATAGTGTCTAAAATTTTTCACGAAATTCAATAAGCCATTCACAGGCATTCAAAAAGTGCGGTCCATTGACTTGATGACTTACGGAATGTAAACTGAAAACAGTGTTAGATGTAATATACTGCACGTGGCCAATGTGTTGTAGTTTACTCGCTTTGTTAACCTTTGCTTTTCACGCAGGGTAAAGCAAGAAAAACTGCGGTGTAATGACTACGCATGGTACAATTCTCGATATATTGGCTAAATTTGAATCTTTCATTCTACATTTTGGCAATAATATTTGGCTTTTGAACCTGATTTATTTTCGTATTCAAGGAGAACATAAAGTGAGTAGAAGATTATTTACAAGTGAATCTGTTAGCATGGGCCATCCGGACAAATTAGCCGACCAAATATCGGACAGTGTCCTCGACTCGCTATTTGCACAGGATAAAATGAGTCGCGTCGCCTGTGAAACAATGGTAACTACCGGTATCGCAATTATTGCCGGCGAAATCACAACGCAAGCAAGAATCGACTACGCCGATGTAGTTCGTGACGCCATTCGTAACGCAGGTTACACCGACGACGAATTCGGTATCAATGCCGAAACCTGTGCCGTTATGGTCTCTTTGGACAGACAAAGCCCGGACATTGCAATGGGTGTCGACGAAAACTCATCCAGCCAAAAAGATATCGGTGCCGGCGACCAGGGGTTGATGTTCGGTTACGCTTGTGATCACACACCGGAACTTATGCCGCTGCCAATTGCTCTTTCTCACGCTATTACGAATCGTCTTACGGATTTCCGGAACCAAAACAAAGTAGATTGGCTCCGTCCCGACAGCAAAAGTCAGGTTACAGTTGAATTTAACGGACACAAACCGGTCCGCATTGACACTGTTGTTGTTTCGACACAGCATTCGCCGAAAGTCGACCAGCAAACAATTCGTGATTACCTGATTCCGAACGTTATTCTGCCTTGCTTGCCGAAAGAACTCGTCGATGACAAAGTCAAGTATTTCGCTAATCCGACTGGTAATTTCGTGATTGGCGGTCCGCACGGTGACTGCGGTCTGACAGGTCGTAAAATCATTGTTGACACATACGGCGGTTGGGCAAGACACGGCGGCGGTGCTTTCAGTGGTAAAGACTGTACGAAAGTTGACAGAAGTGCCGCATACATGGCAAGATACGTCGCCAAAAACGTTGTCGCTGCTGGTCTAGCCGAATCTTGCGAAGTTCAGTTGGCTTACGCAATTGGTGTTTCTGATCCGGTCAGCGTTTTGGTTGACACTCACGGCACCGGCCAAGTCGACGAATCGAAACTCGTAAACGTTATTCGTGAAATGTTCCCACTCAGCCCGGGTGGTATCATTAAGTACCTTGATTTACGTCGTCCGATTTATCGCAAAACGGCTTACGGCGGACACTTTGGACGCAACGATCCCGACTTCACCTGGGAAAACACCGACAAAGCCGCCGAACTGAAGAAAGCGTTCTAAATAGACGTTAGACGTTAGATATCAGACATCAGAAAAGAATAATTTTACCAAACCGACTTTTAACATACTGTCGGTTGAAATATTGGTGTCGCCCAAAGTTTTTTCAGATACTTTGAGTTAAGTATAACTTAGACATTATCATAAATCTGGCGTCTGACGTCTAACGTCTGGCGTCATTTTCTCTCACCTCACTCAAATGACCCGTTCAGAAGATTTTGCCGGCCTTTCCGTAGCTATAATAACCCCGTTTAAGGACGGTCAGGTCGACTACGATGCGCTCCAAAAACAAATAGAATTCCAAATCGCGGCTGGCACCACTTCGGTTGTTCCGGTCGGTACCACCGGTGAATCGCCGACCCTGGATTTTGACGAACACGAACGTGTAATCAAAGCGGTAATTGAAGCCGCTGCCGGACGTATAAAAGTAATGCCCGGAACAGGTGCCAACAGTACCGAAGAAGCACTGTGGCTCACCAGAATTGCGAAAAAAGCCGGTGCTGACGCCGCTCTTGTTGTTGCCCCGTATTACAACAAGCCGATGCAGGAAGGTTTTTATCAGCATTATAAATTGCTTGCCGAATCAATTGATATTCCGATCTGCGTTTACAACATACCTGGCAGAACCGGCAAAAATATCGAGCCGTCCACAATTATCAGATTGGCGGAATTCAAGAACATCACAATGGTTAAGGAAGCGACTGGTTCTCTCGACCAGGCAACTGCGATTACGGCCAACACCGACTTGACCGTTTTGAGCGGTGATGACAGTTTGACGCTGCCAATTATGTCAGTTGGCGGACGTGGTGTCGTTTCCGTTGTTGGCAACATTGTGCCGAAAGATATGCGTGACCTTTGCCGTGCGTTTGATGCAGGTAACATTGCCGAAGCGAAACGGTTGCACTACAAATTGTTCCCACTTTGTCGTGACATGCTATCACTTGCCACGAATCCGATTCCGATCAAAGCGGCAATGAAAATGTTGGGCCGTGACACCGGCGAACTGCGACTTCCGATGACACCGCTTGAAGATGCCGATTGCGCAAAACTGCGTAAAACTTTGGCTGATTACGGCTTGCTGAAGTGATTGTTTAGACGTTAGATTTTAGACGGTTTTAATTTAGCCGACTTCAATATAACAAATTTTCCATTTGTCGAAGTAATACCCTGCGTCCTGACTCTGTAATCGTCCTAAGCCCTGAAAGGGCACAATACTTAGCCCAGGGTGAGCCGAAGTGTTACTACACGGAGGCGCGGCCCTGGGTTACAAGGCTCCGCACGACCAGCCGCCCTGAAAGGGCAAGGTAAATGGTGTGGTGCGGTGTTGATTTTTGTTTTTTATTGCGCCCTTTTAGGGCTTTATTTTCAAGGGGGAATCCGTAACCTAGGGCTGCGGCGAGTACACCTTACCCTAGGCTAAGTATCACGCCCTTTCAGGGCTAAGAAATTGCCGTAAACGACAAGGTAACTTATACAGTACAAATAGGAGTAAACATGATGCGATACGTTTTCTCTGCTCTTATTCTGTTTTTTCTTGCTTTTTCGACAACGGAACTATTTTCCCAGGAAATACTTGCGGCAGATGAACCGATTCCGGTCGGGTTTGAGAAAGATACCAAAAACCGCTTGAAAGAAGTTTGGCCGATCATTCCCGCTGCGCAACAAATGGTGGAAAACGAACTTCTACCGCAAGGCAAGCTGACAAATGAGCGGGTATTGGCAGCCGTGATGCGGATTCCGCGAGAAAAATTTGTGCCGCCACTTCACCGTGAAATGTCTTATCGTGACACCGCTTTACCGATTGGTAACGCACAAACGATTTCGCCTCCGTACATTGTGACGTACATGACCGAGCAACTTGATCCGCAGCCGGAAGACAAAGTACTGGAAATCGGCACCGGAAGTGGTTACCAGGCTGCCGTTTTAAGTCTGTTGGTCAAAGAAGTTTACTCAATTGAAATAGTCGAGCCGCTCGGCAAACGGGCCGCTCAAACGTTGAAAAAACTCGGGTTTAAAAACGTATTCACCAAAGTAGGTGACGGTTATAAAGGTTGGCCTGACGCCGCGCCGTTCGACAAAATAATTGTGACGTGTTCGCCGGAGTCGGTGCCGCAGCCGTTAATTGACCAACTTAAAGAAGGCGGCACAATGATCGTACCGGTTGGCGAACGGTATCAGCAGCTGTTCTATCTTTTTACGAAAGTAAACGGTGAACTTGAAAAACAACCGCTTACTCCGGCTCTTTTCGTGCCGATGACTGGCGAAGCGGAAACCAACCGAGTAGTGCTTCCGGACCCTAAGAATCCCAAATTGGTTGGCGGCGATTTCGAGGAAACTTCCGACACCGGTCACCCAACAGGTTGGCACTACGCAAGAAACGCGAAAGTTATATCCGACGAAACGGCTCCGAGCGGCTCAAATTTCATGCGGTTTGAATTGCCCGTTCCAGCGGGTAGTAATACAATTTTATCCGTTACTCCAAGTTTTGTACCTTCTCCTACCCAGCAAAATGAGCAGCGGAAAGAAAAAGACAAAACCACACGTGATAAAGCTGACGAAAACCCGCAGGATTCCGAATCACTAAATTTACGTGCCGCTCAAGTAATTCAAGGATTCGCAATTGACGGAAAAAGCGTG
>JBOFQC010000107.1:0-1541 GCA_051660725.1 Thermoguttaceae bacterium | reverse complement strand
GAGATTGAAGTGTTGTACGGAGGTGTTGGCAAATCGTCTCCAATGCGTATTGGAATTGGTAATACACGAATCGCTCTTGGACGTGAAATTTGCGAACACATTAAGGTGTCGTTTTGATACCAATTACCTGTACTGTATGATTTATTTTTGACGCAAACCCGGCTCCTTCGCCCTGAAAGGGCTTAGGACGATTACAGAGTCAGGACGCAGTGTTTTACTTCGACAAATGGAAAATAGGTTATACAGTAAAACTACAAATGATGCCAAAAACATTTTACATAGAAACATTAGGCTGTCAGATGAATGTGCTTGACAGCGAACTTGCAACGGCGGGACTTATTGAGCTTGGATTTGAGCCGACAACGGAGCAAAAGGAAGCGGACGTGATTCTTTTTAATACGTGCAGTATTCGGCAACATGCGGAAGACAAGGTTTACAGTGCGCTCGGCAGGTTGCGGAAATGGAAGTCAGACGACCCGAAACGGCTGCTTGGCGTACTCGGTTGCATGGCACAAAAGGATAAAGAATTGATTTTCCGACGTGCTCCGCATGTCGATTTAGTTCTCGGCCCGGGCCAATTGGGCCAATTACCAGTTGTTGTGCAGGAAATATTATCTGAACTTGACACGAACCTGCGGAGTTGTTTTGCTTCGGCTCCCGAAAACGCACGTAATGGATCCCTACACCGCTTGGAAGTCAGCCTTGACAGGGGCAAATCACGGCACGAGGAAGTAAAGGAGAGTTTCGAGAAATTCGATCCGCACCGTTTACCGCAGGTTAGGGAAAACCGTTTTCAAGCAATGGTACGGATAATGTTCGGCTGCGACAAGTTTTGCACTTACTGCGTAGTCCCGTCAGTGCGAGGTCCGGAACAGAGCCGTTCACCGCAGGAAATTGAACAGGAGCTGCGAGTTTTGGCCGAGCAGGGGTGTCTGGAAGTTACATTTATTGGCCAAACTGTAAATTCGTACCGGTACAAGAGCGGCGAAAAGACAACTCGACTTTCCGACCTGCTGGAAATGGCAAACGGCATTGACGGAATTAAACGGGTTAGATTCATTACGAATTATCCGCGTGGGATGACAGACGAACTGCTATTTGCGGTAAGGGATTTGCCGAAAGTTGCCCCGTACTTCCACGTACCGGCACAAAGTGGCTCTGACGACGTTTTGAAGCGGATGAGCCGGCATTACACTGTTTCGGAGTACCGGGAACTTGTACAGCGGATACGTGATACTGTTCCCGGAGCTGCGATTACTAGCGATTTCATTGTCGGATTTTGCGGGGAAACCGAAGATGAATTTTCGCAGACAAAAGAATTAGTTCAGTCATGCGAATTTAAAAACAGCTTTATTTTCAAGTACAGTGAGCGGCCAGGTACAAAAGCTGCTGAACTTTATCCCGACGATGTGCCGGAAGAAGTGAAAAAACGGCGAAACAATGAATTGCTTGAGATTCAGGATGCGATTTCATTGAAATTAAACCGCGACTTTATTGGCCAAACCGTTTCGACGCTTGTTGACGGAAAAAGTGAAAAGCCG
>JBOFQC010000106.1:0-2982 GCA_051660725.1 Thermoguttaceae bacterium | reverse complement strand
ACGACTCTGGCAAGGCGTTGGATAATGGGGAGTTAAAGAATTGGGTCCAGACCGCACTGGACGGTGTCGACTCGGCGATGTCTACTTACCGAGCCGATTCGGAAGTTTCGCGGTTTAACGCATCCGACTCAACCGATTGGTTCCCGGTTTCGGAAGAAACGGCAAGCGTGATTAAACTCGCTCTGGAAATTTCTGAGATGACGCAGGGAACGTTTGACATCACAGTGGCACCGTTGGTTAATCGTTGGGGATTCGGACCACAAAAACGGACGAAACCGCCGACTCAGGAAGAAATCGACGAACTATTAAAATCTGTCGGCTACGAGCATTTACAGGTTCGAATGAACCCGCCTGCGATTAAAAAAGATTCGCCGGGCGTGCAAATCGACCTCTCCGGTATTGCGAAAGGTTACGCAGTTGACGCCATTGCCGAGGCTCTTGAAAATCACGGATTCCAAGACTACTTGATAGAAGTGGGCGGCGAAACCAGATGTAAAGGTCACAAAACGCCGGAAAAGCAGTGGCTTATTGGAATCGAGATACCGTTACCGAATATTTTCGGCGAACCGCAGATCGATTTATTGGCACACCTCGGAAATAACAGCATGGCGACAAGTGGCGACTACCACAACTTCATTGAGGACAAAGGAATACGATATTCTCACATAATCGATCCGCGAACCGGTTGGCCAACTGAAAAGAATGACGTCAAGAATACTACAGAATCCATTCGTGTCGGTTCGACTTCGGTTATTGACCCGTCATGTGCAAAAGCGGATGCGTTAGCGAAAGGCTTTTACATTCTAGGAATTGAAGAAGGCTTGAAATTTGCAAACGACAACGACATTGCCGTGCTTTACATTGTGCGAACAGAAAGCGAAGATGGTCGCAGTAACGAAAAAATTTCGATCAAGGAAATAATGTCGGATAAGTTCAAAAAGGAAATCAAATCCTGGAAGCCGAATTGAATCACAACGAATTACGAATACCGTCTCTTGCCAGGTTCCCAAAGCCGAAATTCTAACGTCAGACGCCAATATCATGAAAATCGAACTCAGTTACGGACGTGGCACACTTGCGGTTGAGGTGCCGGACAAAAATTTGGTCAAAGTTCTGGGATACAAACCACTTGAACCGCTTGCCGATCCTGAAGCTGAAGTTGCCAAACTGTTAGCGAAGCCGACTGGAGCGCCGCCGCTAATGGAAATTGCCGCCGGAAAAAAAACGGCCTGTATTCTGATAAGTGATATCACACGTCCGGTGCCAAACGAGACGATATTACGTCCGGTGCTGAAATCACTCGAAGCGTCGGGACTCTTACGTGAAAACATTTTAATTCTCGTCGCAACTGGTTTGCACAGACCGAGTACCGCTGCCGAGCGGGTCGAAATGTGCGGCGAATGGATTGTCGAAAATTACCGAATCGAGGACAACCACGCAAGAGAACAGTCGGAACATACGTACCTTTGCGATTCGCCGAACGGTGTTCCGGTTTGGATTGACACCAGATATCTGGAAGCGGATTTGAAAATAATCACCGGACTGATAGAGCCGCACTTTATGGCTGGTTTTTCCGGCGGACGAAAAGCGATTTGTCCCGGTATCTGCGGTCAGGAAACAATTGCAGCGTGGCACAAGCCGCGGTTTTTGGAACACGAACGGGCTGCAAACGGCTGCATTGACGGAAACCCGGTACACGTTGAAAACACGTGGATTGCGAAGAAGGCGGGCTGCGATTTTCTGGTAAATGTCGTTTTAAATCATAACCGTGAAGTTCTGCGAGTTGTCGCGGGAGACATGGAAACGGCTTGGGAGGACGGTGTCAATTTCACACGTACATTCGTTGTTGACACCGTACCGGAGCCGGTTGACGTCGTGATCACAAGTGGTGCCGGTTATCCGCTTGATACCACGTACTACCAGTCGGTAAAAGGCGTCGTTGCCGCTCTTAACATTTTAAAGCCGGGCGGAACGATTATTATCGCTTCGTCATGTACGGAAGGGCTTGGCAGTAAAGAGTTTGACGAAATCGCGAACCGTTTTCCGAACATAAACGATTTCATTGACGCAATTGTGAAAGACGAATTTTTCGTGCTCAACCAATGGCAAATGGAAGAGCTTGGCAAAGCACTCCGTAAGGGCAAAGTGAAATTTTACACCGCCGCACTTTCGCCGGAAACTCTGCGTAAATTTTACGTCGAACCCGTGCCGGATGTTGAAACCGCAATTGCCGAAACCATATCCGAATACGGCCCTGACACCACAATTGCCGTCCTGCCGGAAGGCCCCTATGTACTTGCTGAAGTAGACGTTAGATAAATTTTGGTGAACAGGTGAGCAGGTTATAGGTGAGCAGGAAGGGAGAAAATTCACCCTGATACTTATTCCCTGTTCACCTTGTACCGGCAGACTTACGTCCGCCGCTCGCTGTTTCTTCACCTATTCACCTATTCACCTATTCACCTATTCACCTATTCACCTATTCACCTATTCACCTATTCACCCCATCACATGCGTAAATACATCAACCAGCTTCGTGACAACGAGGCGATAAAAGAAATATACCAAGTAACCGAAATCCAACTTCGTCCGAACAAAAACGGCAATTTATATTTGCAGTTTTCACTTGCCGACAAGACCGGTACAATTGGCGGCAGATTATGGAACGTAATGGAAGACATGTACCACCAATTTGCTCCGAACGATTACGTCGAAGCGGAAGGAACAGTGCAGCGATTTCAAGGCGCGTTGCAATTCATTGCCAAGAAGCTGAAAAAAGTTGACGCCGCAACGGTTGACGAGGAAGAATTCAGGCGGTTTCGGGCAATTGACACCACGCAATTGGTTGTCGAACTGAAAGAACTGGTAAAAAGCATCAAGCAGCCGGATTTACGGAATTTGTGCGACTGCATACTGTTTGACGAGGAGCTAATGGCCAGATTCTGTGCAGCACCGGCTGGTGTCAAATTGCACCACGCATAT
>JBOFQC010000105.1:0-4771 GCA_051660725.1 Thermoguttaceae bacterium | reverse complement strand
TTTACATAAAATTACTCTTGTGATATTTAATAATATTACATAAGAAACTTTACAACCTACTTTCAGAAAAAGCAAACAAACTTTTCGAAAAACCAGCACACTGTTAAAATTTTTCGTATATTTATTTTAAGAAAACATTTGCGCTTCGGTAAAACAGGAAAAAGAGCTAAGTTTTCTGGCGAAAATGGAGCCGTTTTTTCGTTTGGGAAAGAAAAAAACAAAAAACAGCTCTATGTAGTACTTTCGCTATTTCTTTGCTGATACAGATTCACGGGCAATTTCCAAAGCAATATCACCAAATGAGATTTCAAATTCCTTTTCTGTAGGACGAAATCCGCGGCTCAAAATCTTTTTGTTGTCATGAAGTATAATGCTATTTCCTTCTAACCACCCTTCACATGAAGGATTCCCATCTACCACAATACCCGTGATAAACAAATTTTCCAATGTTGGAATACCATCTACGTATTGGTATAACTGTTTAACTGTGTCCATGTCTTGATAATACAAAGGTAGCCTTCCTTGGTCGCAACAGTTATTAAAGACACCGCCACAAGCACTATGAGAAAGACTGAATTTTAGGGATATGACCTGATGATCTCTAACCCCCACCAACCCTACGTAACTTGGAGCGTAATACGAATTAGAATCAAACCGACAATCCAGCGCAATTGACCAAGAGTACAGCAGCAGCTTTTGTTTTTCCTCTGGAAGATTCGACGCTCTATCTTCCGTTATACTGTTGGAGTATCTGTGAATACCGCGTGGTGAAATCCAATCGTGCTGCAAAATGCGGCGTTCGACGAGAATTTCACCGTGCTCAGAAGGTGTTTTTTCGGTTTGCCTCAAAAGGTCTCTCGCATGAATCACGATAATCCGGCGTATATTTTCTTTGATTTCATCACTTTGGCCAGAAATGTCTTCGAAAAAAAGCTGGTCGAACTTTTTGAGGAATTCTGTTTCCTCCGGCAAGTATATGAAATCATCTGCATTAACAACTTCTGTCTGTTTAACAACTTCTGCCGGCTTGACGTTGGTTATTTGTTGTTTTATATCTGGTTGTGTCAACCCTTCTTCAAATAATATTGTGGTAAACATCACCACCACCCAGACGCAAAAAACAAAAATTTTTCTCATGGTAAACCTCTCCTTATATCTACGCAAACGTTTGTCAAAAAACTCACTGTTTATCAAACTTTACATTAGGGCGATTCGTCATATCCACGAATCAATTATAACTATTTAAGTTACCATAAGCAAGTCAATAACGTTGTGTTGAAATTTAAAAAAATTTTCTGGCGTTTGCGATTTCTTTGCGGACGTACTCATTACCTTTTACAACAAATTTTCCCCCCTTGATGAAGCCTGAAAATCTGGGATAATACGCCAACCTACGTATTGGCAAATACGTACAAAGCATTGATTAAGCCGGGATGGTTTACACTTCCCGGAAGAAATTGGTTAATCATGCAATGCAAGGTTTTGGTATAACGAATTTCATGATGACGTTTTAGGAGATAAAAATGTTTGATTCCGTTGCTGTTGTTGGAGCTACAGGTGCTGTTGGTACAATTATTTTGCAATTACTTCAAGAGCGGAAATTTCCATATAAAAGCATAAAATTTCTCTCATCGAGCCGAAGTGCGGGCACGGAGCTTATGTTTAACGGCAAACCGCATATTGTTGAAGAAATGACGCCTGATTCGTTTAACGGCGTGCAGCTTGCAATTGCGAGTACACCGGACGAAACGGCACGAGATTTCGTACCAGAGGCGGTTAAGCGGGGCTGTACGGTTATTGACGAAAGCGGATATTGGCGAATGGACCCAACTGTACCGTTGATTATTCCGGAAGTGAATGCGGACAAGATCAAGGATAACAAAGGGATAATATCGAGTCCGAATTGTTCGACAACGCAGTTAGTGGTAGCGGTCAAGCCGTTGCATGATTTTGGCAAGGTTAAGCGAATAGTGGTCAGCACTTACCAAGCCGTAAGCGGAGCGGGACTGGTTGGAACCCGCGACTTGATTGGCGGAACCAAGGCCAAATTAGCCGGTACTGAATATGCGTATGAAAATTTCCCGTATCCGATAGCGTTTAATTGCATACCGCAGATTGGTAGTGTGAAGGAAAAGGGCTACACATCGGAAGAGTTGAAGTTATTGTACGAGACGAGAAAGATATTGGGCGACGACAGTATTCAGGTTTGTCCGACAGCGATCCGGGTCCCGGTTGCTAACTGCCATTCTGAGAGTATATTAGTAGAAACGGAGCGTAAGATAACGGTAGAAAAGGCGAGAGAATTATTTGCATCTGCACCGGGTGTGGTATTGGAAGACGACATGAGTAAGAAGTTGTATCCGATGCCTATAACAGGAGACGGTCGGGACGAGGTATTTGTTGGTCGAATCCGTGAGGACTTATCGAGTGCTAACGGTTTAGCATTTTGGTGCGTAAGCGATAATTTGCGAAAGGGAGCGGCCACGAACGCAGTTCAAATAGCCGAGTACATGCAGAAGATGTAAGTTTAGAGCAAGCGAAAGCAAGAATCACGGTGAATAAATGATGTCCTTATCATTATTAATTGGCGGCGGTTTAGTAATTATCGTTGTAATGGTAATGGTTGTGACATCATTTTCAGGTGGTAACGACAAAAAATAGGGTTACTATTTTTCAATAGATTTTGGTTATAAAATAATACCTAGTAAAAATTTGAGGGCGATTAGCTCAGTTGGTTAGAGCGCTGCTTTCACACGGCAGAGGTCACAGGTTCGAATCCCGTATCGCCCATTGATGTAAATTCTTATACCGTAAGGAGTTAGCCTTACCGCCGGGTGGTCCGGCGCGACACGGAAAACACCCCGTTTAGGGGGTGTTCACCACCTTTTTTCGGACCCAAAAGGGTGAAAAAGGGTGTTAATTTTACCGTGGAGGTTAACATGAAACAAATCCCTTCTATACGTTTCCATAAAAAAGGATACTACTTTATCCGCATTGAGGGCAAAGATCACTATCTTGGCAAAGATAAGCGAGAAGCCCAGTTGGAAGCTGATCTTATTCTGGCTGATTATCTTAGGCGACGAAACCGACCTACTACCCCTGTTGCCATCGGCGAAGAGCTAACAATAGAAGAAATAGGTGTCCGCTTTCTAGTGTGGGCAAAAGGTTTCTATCAGCTAAACGGACGTGACACTGGTGTTTTCTCAAGATTCCGTTTGTCGATTCAGCTATTAATCGACATGTATGGTAACTCTCGTCCTTCGCTTTTTGGCCCTTTAGCTTTGAAACAGGTTCGCGAGAAAATGATTGAGTCCGGTCTGGCTCGTTCTACTATTAATATGCGGATAAACATTGTACGGCAATGCTTCCGCTGGGGAGCTGAGAACGAGCTATGTAACGCTTCTGTTTATCATGCGCTTCAAACAGTGAGAGGGTTGCAAAAAGGTCGGTCAGCCGCCAAGGAGGTTAAACAGGTTCTTCCTGTAAAACTAGAAATAGTAGAAGCTACTTTACAGCATTTACCGCCGATTGTAGCTGATATGGTCAGATTACAAATGTACACAGGTATGCGGTCCAGTGAGCTAATAAACTTACGTTTTAAAGACATTGATCGATCTAAGCATATATGGTTATACACACCCGTTTCGCATAAAACAGAGGGGTACGGTAAGATCCGAACTGTGCGATTTGGACCTCGGAGTAAGGAGATTCTACAAAAGTACTTTGAGCATATCGAAGATTTAGAAAAGGCTGGTTATGTTTTTAACCCTAGACAGTCACTTGAGATTTGTCGCAAACGACGGGCAAGTATTGCTAAAAAACATAAACCGCTTAGCTTAAAGAAGACTCGTGCCGGAGAGAAGTACAGGCGTGATTCGTATCGGAATGCAATTAAGCGAGCTTGTGCTAAAGCAGGTGTTTCACACTGGTTTCCGCATCAATTGCGTCATTTGGCTGGCACACTGGCTCGTGAAGTAGGAGGATTAGATGCTGCTCAACAATTCTTAGGGCACAGTAACGCATCTGTGACTGAAATATATGCTCAAGTAAACAACGCGAAAGCAGATTCAGTTGCAGAAATAATCGGCTAACCCCTGACCAGAGGTCGTACAAGATAATGGTGTACGACCTTTCTATGCACGGAAGATAAGAGGTATACTTCTGTTAGGCAAACCAGCTAATTGACTAAAAATACCTAATGCTGGACGTAAGAAGTGAAATCTGGTAAAATGCGGCACGATTTTTTACCAGACCACCCTTTTTCGCAAGGAATGCGAGTATGTCCGAACTGCACAAAATTCTCGACGAAATAAAAGCCGCCTCTGCAAATTTATCTAAAAAAGACAAGGGCACTCGCTTCGAGCAACTAATCTTACAATTTCTAAAACACGATTCAGCGTATTCAGAGCCGTATAAAAATGTCTGGCTCTGGCAGGACTTTCCGCTTCGGGACGGCAAGCCTGATACCGGAATCGACCTCGTTTGCGAATTAGCAGACGGGACTGGCTATGCCGCTGTACAGTGCAAGTTCTATAGCGAAGAAACCACGTTGCAAAAGGCGGACATAGACTCTTTTCTTGCTACGTCGTCGAAGAAGCCGTTTGTGCGGCGAATTATCGTTTCAACGACCTCACACTGGAGTAATAACGCGATTGGCGTGCTCAAGGATATCGAGCCACCGGTTCAGATAATCGGACTTTCCGACCTTGAAAACAGTAATATCGATTGGTCGCAATTCAGTTTCGAGAAGTCTGCAAAACTTAAACTTAGG
>JBOFQC010000104.1:0-2771 GCA_051660725.1 Thermoguttaceae bacterium | reverse complement strand
ACGAGCGGAAACACTTAATCTTAAAACAATGCTCAAGCTTTGTGAACGTTGCCGAAGTGAATTACAGCATCTACCTGAAAAAGAACGTAAAATTCTTTAATGTTGTTAACCGATGTCTAACGTCTGACGTCTAACATCTGACGTCTAATGTGAAAACCTACACTTGTAATCTTGACGTTTTGCTGTAAAATTACTTAAGAATATTAGTAATCCAAAGTTCAGAAATTCCTGACGGATTACCAAAATTATTTTCCCCTTGTAAATAAACATTATATGAAAAGACGTGTCGTAATCACCGGAATCGGTTTAGTGACCCCGCTCGGCAGTGACGTTGAAGTCGTTTGGAAACGGCTGTTAAATGGTGAATCTGGAGTCGGCGGCATAACATTATTCGACGCTTCGAATTTCCCAACTAAGATTGCTGCCGAAGTTCGTGACTGGAGTATATCGGAGGTTGGCGAAAATCCCAAAGATTGGGAATTTCAGGACCGTCACACTCGTTTTGCCATTGGTGCCGGCTTTAAGGCAATGAAAGATGCCGGATTACTTGTCGGTGAAAACAATAAAGAAGTTGCACCGTGCATTGATTCCAGCCGATTTGGCGTTTACACCGGTGCGGGAGAAGGGAAGCAGGACTTCGACCTCTTCACGCAAATGGTGTTGGCCGGAATTGAAGGAGGTGAAAAGGACGGAACCAATAAATTCGATTACGGATGTTTCGTCAGCAAAGGAATTGAAATTCTTAACCCGATTCGTGAAGAAGAGCAGGAGCCGAACATGCCGGCGGCACATTTGGCGGCAAAGTTCCGTGCTTACGGACCGAATTTGAATTGTTTGACAGCGTGTGCGGCAAGTAGTCAGGCAATTGGCGAAGCGACTGAAATTATCAGACGCGGCGAAGCTGACGTCATGATTGCCGGAGGTACGCATTCAATGATACATCCGTTTGGCGTTACCGGCTTCAATCTTCTAACTGCTTTGAGTACGAATAACGAGGACCCGCAAGGCGCGTCGCGTCCGTTCGACAAGAACCGTGACGGATTCGTGTTGGGAGAAGGGGCCGCAATGGTTATTCTTGAAGAATATGAATTTGCGAAAAAACGGGGAGCAAAGATTTACGGCGAACTTGCCGGATACGGTTCAACAGCTGACGCTTTCAGAATCACGGACACACACCCTGAAGGTCGCGGTGCAATTGGTTGCATGTCTCTTGCAATTGCCGACGCCGGACTTGAAACGGACGATGTCGATTACATAAACGCTCACGGAACAAGCACATCCGTAAATGATCGGGTTGAATCGCTTGCGATACGTGAAGTTTTCGGTAATCGGGCTGACCACTTGCCGGTCTCCAGCACGAAAAGTATGACGGGGCACTTGATTGCCGCAGCCGGAGCTAGTGAACTGATATATTGTTTGCTTGCAATAAGAGATAACATGTTGCCGCCTACAATTAATCTTAACACGCCGGACCCGGAGTGCGACTTGGATTATATTCCGAACAAAGCACGCCAAGCTCGTTGTGACGTTGCTTTAAGTAACAGTTTCGGATTTGGCGGTCAAAACGTCTCGCTTTTGGTCAAACGCATTTAGGTGCCTGGTGTTTGCGCAACGCTTATTTTTGTTTGCTAATCTATACTGTACAACGTCATAAAGTTGACATTTTCCAATTATGGGATTTGTGAATATAATAACAATTCAGACCCACAAAATCACGGGAAACTAAGCCGACCAACGGGAGGCGGAATACTTCACGCGAAGCGCACCGCCATGCCGTGCTACGGTCTCACCCGTCAACTGACGTTGGCGGCTCGCTGTTGAAGTCTAAAATCTGAAGTCTGGCGTCTGACGTCTAATTATCTAACGTCTCAACAAACAATGCCCCGAATATCACGACGTAATTTGCTTAAAAAAGCGGCAATTGGTTCAACAGCGTTATCTTTGCCGCTTGTCGGTTCATGCACAAATTTGACGAATGGGGCAGAAACGGGTAACGGAAAACCGGCAAAAGATTCGTCGTCGGCAACATCTGAGCGGAAAGACAATTTTTTTGTACTGAATACAAGTACTATAATGGGATACAATCTGCCAATTGAGGACGAAATTTCAGTTGCGGCAGAAGCGGGTTATGACGGCATCGAAGTTTGGATGTCGAAAATTTATCAATTCCGTGAAAAAGGTGGGAATCTTACCGATTTGAAAAAGCTGATTTCTGATCGGAACCTTAAATTGGTTAACGCTATTAGTTTTCCTGCTTGGATAACGGACGACGAGGAAAAACGAACCGCCGCTGTTGAGCAAATGAAAGCGGAGATGGAAATTCTTGCGGAACTCGGCTGTCCACACATAGCGGCCCCGCCAATTGGTGCGACTGAACAGCGAATGGCCGACCTTGAGCAGTGTGGTAAAAGGTACCGAGCGATTCTCGAAGCAGGCGAAAGTATTGGCGTTATTCCGTTGCTGGAAATGTGGGGAGCCAGTGCAACGTTAAGCAAACTCGAAGACGCAATTGCAATTGCTGTTGCGGCACAACATCCGAAAGCGAGTATTCTTCTTGACGCTTACCATTTTTACCGCGGCGGTAATTCCGTTGACAGTTTGCTGCAACTGAGCGGAAATTCAGTGAAGTTGCTGCACCTGAATGATTATCCTGCTGTACCGGAACGAGAAAAATTGACAGACGGAGACCGTGTTTTACCGGGTGATGGTGTTTGTCCTACGAAAACTTTTCTCGGCAATTTGAAAGTTAGTGGTTTTTGTGGCGCAATTTC
>JBOFQC010000103.1:0-2452 GCA_051660725.1 Thermoguttaceae bacterium | reverse complement strand
CCGCTGACGCTATTGTAGCCATCCCGATATTCGTCGCGCGACGACTCCACTTATCAAGTTCAGCGGACATTTTTACTAGGCCCGTCTTGAGGTTCTTGTCGTCGGTCGCAATCTCTACGTAAGCACGTCCCGCCTTAATATCTGATACTGCCATCAGCGTAACTCAATAAAAAAAGTTTTTTTGAAAATTATGATACAATTACACTTGTCAAACATTATTAAAAAATGTATATTGACTCCATGTTTAGTAGTCATTAGGACTACTTGTTATGTGTGACACTACTTAAAGGAGTTTGAAAATGGCTAAAAAAACAACAACTAAAAAAGCAGCTAAAGCAGTAACCAAAAAAGTAGCGAAAACAGCTACACCGAAAGTGGCAACAAAAAAGGTAAAGAAAGCTGCAACCAAGAAGGTAACGAAAACCGCTACCCCCAAAGCTGCAACAAAAAAAGTAACCAAGGCTGCAACATCCAAAAAAGCAGTAAAGAAAACAGTGAAAGCAGCTGTTCAGAAAAAAGTGCCAAAACCACTGCCGCCGTTGAAAAAGAAATAATGTTTTCTAACAATCGTCCTGAATAAAAATCTTTAGAATGTTTATACCGATTGGATTCGGCATCAGTTCCGCCTCGCGCTTCCGATGCTGCTCCATCGGATGATACTCAATCGGATTGACTGGCTGCGTTTTTGCGGGTCGGTTGATATTGTGTAACATCGAGAGCAGGTAAGCGGTGTGCCACCATGATTCCCGTTGCCGCCCTTCCGCCATTACGGTTAGCTCTCGGAGGGTGAGTTCTCCGGGACAGACTCCGCAGATTCCGGCAAGTTCGTCGATTGTTCGCCAAGTGCTTGATTCACAAGAGTTTGCACGATCTCGTCCGTGTTCGCTGTTTCCAGCATTTTCAGTCCCATCTTTCGCATCGCATTGCGGAGTTCGATTCCCTTTTGAATCGCCATTCCCGCCGCTTCCCGCTCCTCGCGGCTTGGGAAAAAATTTCGCAGTTCCTCCACCAGCGCGATTTTAGCCAGCCCAATGGTGTCACCCGCCATCGCCTCACCAAAATCCTCGTCACTGACACCAAAGGAATCAGCTTGCGATTTACAGAGAACGTAAAGTACGTCAACCAAAAAAATCGGGTCGGCAATGAGCCGCAAAAACGTTGCGTCTAGGTCGAGCAGGTCCGCCTCCAGAACTCCCTTTACCCGCTTGATTTGCGCAATGTTGATGTTTACTTCGTACTGCCGCCCCTTGTTATCTTTGAAAGTTTTCATAAAATAATAGTGGTTAGTGGCGAGTGGAAAGCGAAAACCTCCCACTCGCCTTTAGATGCTAATTGGAAATCGCCACACCGCGAACTAGCCAGCGAGGTTTTTTGGACTTGTCACTACCTGCGTAAGTCGGCTTGAACGTTACGTTTACTATCAGCGCGCCGTCAAGCTGCTCGTCTCTCGCAAACTTGAACACGGCGAAAAAGCCTGCAAGCCCGGTGCCTGTTGCAATCGGTCCATCCAAAAACTTGCAATCAAGAGCCTCGTTTTTGAAGAACGCCATTGCAATTTCCGCGAAACTTGGGTCATCCGGGTCCCAAAGCATTGTCGCATCAACACTTGCGTCTTTGTTAGTAGCAAGCGTTTCTTTCCAGCCGCCCGCGCCTCGCGTGGTAACATCGGCTTCGCCTTTTTCGAGGTTCAGCGTAAGGTTTTGAGCGGTTGACACCTCGCGAGTGCCGATAAAGAATTTTGCATCAGTGCCTAATGGAATCTTTGCCATAAATTATTGTCCCTAAAATGATTGAATTGTTAAAAGCCCTTAATTTCTAGTTCTTTCGGGCGTAAAGCAGACTGAATAATAACCGTAATTGTGGTGTCATGCCGTTAAGGCTGCCCACCTGTTCCGTCGCAACAATTTCAGCAGCGATGGTATCATCAGCGAACCATTCTTCAAGAGTATCTTGCGTAACAGGTTCGTCGGTTTCTACAACAAGAATCGTTGCCGACTTGTTGCCGGAAAGTGGCACGAACCGTTCGACCTGCTCGAATTGCAGCGTTTCGTTTGACGCCACCGTAAAAATCGCGGGTTCGTTGTTCGGCACCAAGTCGATTACCGTCAAAGTTGTAACGGTTGTAAACTGGCTTCCCTGTTCGTCGACGATGTAATACTTGTAAGCCGTCTCCGGCAAAAGTCCTTCGTCACAAAAACTGCCAGCCGTATCTTCCGAAGTGTAAACCTCGAAAAGAGTTCCGTCTTCGATTGCATCGTTTACGTTGGTGATTGTTGCACTTCCCAACGCCCGATATAATGTAACCGAACCGGTGGCACCACCGTAAGTGATTTTTGTTGAATTTCCTGCCGTTGCAACGGAAGTAATTGTCAAAGCCATAAATTGTTCTCCAGTAAAAATTGTTAAAATTGTAAATCCTGAAAACCGGTTGACTGTCGTGCTTCAAACCCCT
>JBOFQC010000102.1:0-3212 GCA_051660725.1 Thermoguttaceae bacterium | reverse complement strand
GAGGCCAATGGTACTGGGACGGTTGGTTGAGTGCCGGTGCTACGATTAGTGGCCGTGACGCCTCCGGTGGTGCCAATGGACAAAAACCTTGGGGTAAAACCAGTGTAATTTCGCGATTCCCTGACCGTTATGACGAATTTTTGCTCAACCAGTTGTATTTCACAGCCGGACGCGCTGTAAATAAAGGGGGATGCAACTTTGATATTGGTGGTCGTGTTGACCTCCTGTACGGTGCAGATTACTTCTACACAACATCACTTGGTTTTGAAACGTCTACAAAGTCGTACATGGACAACGTAAGTACGGTTTACAATCCGAGAGAAGCTGAACAGAAATGGAATTCGTATACCAAAGACGCGAACGGAAATCCGACCGGTGCACGCAACTTAGGATACGCTAATCTGTACGGTTTGTCGATGCCACAACTTTATGCTGAATTGTACGCTCCGCTCGGACTCGGAACAACAGTTAAAGCCGGACACTTTTACTCGATGATGGGTTTTGAGTCCGCGATGTCGCCGGAAAACTTTTTCTACTCGCATACTTACACAATGGTTTACGGTGAACCGATCACTATGACCGGTGCTGTTGTCAGCCAACAACTCACGAATAACCTTACAGGAATCTTTGGTGTCACCAATGGTTGGGACGCTTGGGAAAACCCTTGTGATCAAGTTTCGTTTGTCGCTGGAGGTAAATGGACAAGTTGGAATCAAGCTACAGCTGTAGCGTTCACAATTAACACCGGTGCCGCCACTGAAAGAGAAGATAAAACCAATAACCGTACCAATTACAGCTTGGTTGTCAGTCAACAATTGTCTAATCGTTTGAAATGGGTCATTCAACACGACCTTGGCGTAGAAGAGAACGCGATGAGAGTCTTTGACGATCCGACTCGCAACTTCGAAAACGGACAATGGGCGACCTTAACCAACTATTTGTTCTACAGCCTTACCGACAAATTGAGTGTTGGTGCCAGATTTGAGTGGTTCCAGGACATGAATAACACCAGAATCCTCAATGCGTTCCGAAGTGACAACTACAATGTGACAGGAAACAATTACTACGACATCACTTTGGGATTGAACTGGAAACCTACTCAGTTCATTACCTTCAGACCTGAAGTTCGCTGGGATTGGAGTGATGTTGAAATTCTGGCAGCAAACAAAGTTAGCAAACCATTTGGTCCTGACTTTGGACACGCCAACCAAATCATTGTTGGACTCGAAGGAATCATTCGATTCTAAGCTCCAACAAACAAGATTCCCAATACTGCTTTCTTAAGCGGGAGGCAGATGGCACTAAAGGCGGGAGATTGGTAATAACCAATCACTCGCCTTTTGTTGTTTTAAAACTGTGCATTGGATAAATTCAAAATTTTCCATGATACTCTGAAGAATCCTTCGACAGGGGTACAGTAAAATTTTTTGGCAAATGCAGTTGTAGTTTTCCGCCACGAAGTGGCACAACATAAAAGCCTCGCAGTTTGCCCTTGGCTGGTATGCGCTGCCCTTTCAGGGCAAATACAATATTCCTAGAAATCCTAGTTTACCCAAACGAGTATTTGATTTTTACTGCACCCCAAGGTAGAAGGTAGAGGGTACAATAAAACTTTTTGGGCAAAGATATTAAATTGGTGTACTAGCGGTTGTTTTCGCCATTGTATCTGACCGGAAGGGCGTATCCTGTTGGGTCCGGCACTGTTGAGTCGACTGGTGCAGCGTAATAAGATTCGTTCGGTTCAGTCTCGTTGAAAACGTCAGAAGGTGCATTCAAAGTGGCGTAAGATAATTCTTCAAACTCACTTGGAACAATAACATCAAGCACGGAATTGGCTGCGCTAGGTTTTGCGTTTTGTCCTAAATGGTTTTCTATTATTGTCGGCAATGTTTGCGAATAAACGGTGGCGTTGGTGATCGACTCGTCGAAAACCGGGGCCTCTGCCAACTCTGGATGCGTTTGATTCTTCAGCTTTGATAAATACGATTCGTAAAAATGCGAGAATTTACTAATTTGATCGGGATATTTTACGCAATAAAACCCACAAATTGAAACAAATACCAGAACCAATACGTAACCGATCTTAAAGTAACGTTTGCGACGCCACTCGTTTAAGCCTTCACTAACTCGACTTTTCTTGTTTGGTACGTTTACTGCTTGCCGCGAAATGTCCGCTGCTTGGTTCGGTACACTGTCAGAAACTTTTTTTGAAACTGCCGCTGAATCCTGCTTAAATACGCTTGCCGAATCTTGTTTAAAAACGCCTGCTGGCTGTTTCGGAATATTATACCGATTAAAATCAACAATTGTTTTGTGTGCGTGTCCAAACTCGGAAATGCTTGAATCCGGTAATTCTCCACTACCAGATAAATGATCAAACGAGCCGGTAAACGCAGACGCATCACTTGCCAATTCGTAAACTTTCGCCCGGCACTGCGGTGTTGTATTTGCCGGGGTGCCAAGAACATTGTTCAAGATCGAATGCACACTCGCGAGTTCTGCCAGAAACAAGTCAGAAGATAAGCAATGAGCTTCAAACTTCATCCGATCATCATGTTCCAATTGGTAATCGAGGTATTCCGCAACAATGTTCGGATCAAGTTCTTCCCGCATATTTACCAAACCCGGTACTCCCAACGGCGCAGAAGTAATCGCACGAATCCGCCTGATTAACGGCTCGTATTCCTTTAAATCCCCGTGTCGAGTGGCGATATACTGTCGGTATTCCGGCTCACAAGCAGGGTCAGCAAGTGCGAGAAGAGTACGGAGCGGAAGGGACATTATGGTTTATACTTTGGCAGAATTTATCTGAACAGGTAAAAAAACAGCGAGCGGCGGACGTAAATCCGCCGGTATAAAATGATAGGTGATAGGTGAGCAGGGGACCTGCCGTCCAGGCAATACGCTTCGCTTTCAGTGAAACGCCTTCCGTTGGTCGGCTCGTAATTTATTAGGTGATTCGAAATTATCTGAAGTAAAACTCCTATCTCCTAACTCCTTAAAAGCGGTACTCCGCGAAACTTGCGGCTCACCCAACGTTTGCTTTTAACGGAAAAGCGAACATTTTTTCTTCTTCGATATCTTCGTTCGAGTCGTGGATTCTCAGATGCGTTTTTGCAGGGACAGAACGTCTCTCACTTATGATTCCGCGAGTGGTCGAGGAAAGGAACTGCACTAATTGCAGTGCCGGGCCTTTTTGGAACGATTCTTCA
>JBOFQC010000101.1:0-2694 GCA_051660725.1 Thermoguttaceae bacterium | reverse complement strand
GTTGGCCAACCGAAATGTGCAAGTCGCTCGCTCCCTTGACAACAACTGTCTCAAGGAGCTTGTCAATCAGAATTGTTCCCATAATTTTTTATTATGCTTGTTAATACCTTGCGTTTTTCGGCGTCAAACAACTTAATGGTTGAATTTTAGTAGGCCAGGTGTCCGGCTGTTTTTGGCTTTTTATCGACAGAAACCTTGTCTACTGTACTTTATCATATCAAGTTATTCGGCGAAAAGCAAGAAAAATACTAAAAAATAATTAAATTACTCCAAGTTTGTAATGTTTGTTTAATCTTGGAGTCGTGCGATTCGGAGTACCTCTTCGAAAGTCGTGACTCCTTTAAAAACCTTTCGAATACCGTCTTCGTAAAGAACAGTCATCCCTTCCTTGCGGGCAGCTTTACGAATCTCAACGGTACTGGCCTGCTTAAACGTCATCTCCCGAATCTTCGGAGTCATCATCATTAGTTCGAAGATAGCCATTCGGCCTCGGTATCCGGTCTTGTTGCAATTCCCGCAACCGCGACCTTTCATGAATTTTCCTTTTGCGGCAAGTTCTGCCGGGATACCCAACTCTTTCAGTTCCGCTTCGGTTGGCGTGTATGATCTTTTACACTTGGTACAAATTGTACGAACCAAGCGTTGAGCCATAATGCCGATAACGCTACTGGAAACCAAGTACGGCGGCACACCCATATCAACAAGACGAGTAATAGCACCTGGTGCGTCGTTAGTGTGAAGCGTACTAAACACCAAGTGGCCGGTCAACGAAGCTTGAATACCCATTGAAGCAGTTTCAAGGTCGCGCATCTCACCGACAAGAATAATGTTTGGTGCCTGACGCAACATTGCGCGAATAACCCGAGCAAAATCCAAGCCAATCGAGTGACGTATTTCCACTTGGTTAATACCCGGCAAATAATACTCAACCGGGTCCTCTGCCGTGATGATTTTTCGCGTCGGAGTATTAAGCTCGTTTAAAGCTGCATAAAGAGAAGTTGTTTTGCCGGAACCTGTAGGTCCGGTCACAAGAATAATTCCGTTTGGACGGCGAATAAGTGTACTGAATTTTTTGTAATCCCGTTCGTCAAAACCCAACTGCGTCAGGTTTACGCGAATGTTGTCCTTGTCCAAAATACGCATAACAATTGATTGGCCGTGCGAAGTCGGAATAACACTTACACGTAAATCCAATTCCTTGTCACCTAGCGAAAGTTTAATACGTCCGTCCTGAGTTCTTCGGCGTTCAGCAATGTCAAGCCGGGAAAGAATCTTAAAACGTGACATTACCGCACCTTGTAAACGCTTGGGAACCGCATCCCGCTCAACCAAAACTCCGTCAATGCGGTAACGTATTCTAACTCTGTCTTCAAACGGCTCAACGTGAATATCAGAAGCCCGTAACTGCACCGCTTCCTGAATAATCATGTCGCAAAGACGTACAATTGGTGCGTCGCTTTCGGAACCGACAACCTGCTTTTCCGGCCCGTTCATTGACTCGGTTTCCGTAAAATCAATTGCCGTGTCGGTCATTTCCTGAATCAACGAGTCAGCGGATTCGCCGATTGTTTGGCCGTAATGCCGGTTTACAGCGTCGAAAATCGCTTCTCTCGGTGCGATAACCGGTTCGATTGGTCGATTCAAAATGAACCGTAACTTTTCGAAAGTTTCCATGTCGTTCGGGTCACTTACGATTACCCGAAGCACTTCGCCTTCTTCCTGGTACGGTAAAATCGCGTTTTCACGAGCAACCGATTCCGGCACAAGCTCGATAATTGCCGGAGGTATTACAACTTCGTTTAAATCTACGTATTCTCTATTAAACTCTTCCGCAACAGCTCTGGTCACTTCCTCACTGGACGCGTAACCTAACTTTATAATGCAATCTTGTACTTTAAGACCTGTTGAATCAGCGTATTCTTGAGCTTCGGCAATTTGAGAAGTGCTCAATATTCCGTTTTTCTGCAAAATCGCTAAAAAGTTTTGTCGTTTGGCCATTGGGATAGAAATCTGTAATTGTAATGTAATAATAAACTAAGGGACGATTAGACGTATACATATTTTCAGCCAAGCAGTTCGAAAACGCAAAGCTACCGTTAAAGTTTACCATAAAAACCTAACCGTAAGAAACGTTAAAGTCAATATTTTTCTTGAAATAACAGAAAAAAACATTGACTGTCAGAATAACAAGTTTTATCGTTAGATACAGACGCCAAACTTAAGGCGGTTTGTATATCTTTACTTTGTGTAGGTGTACAACTTTATTTTTCGTTGCCGTCCCGTTAAGGAAAAGCAACGAAAAACTTGAGCCGCTTACGTTAATTAGCGGCGAAACAAAATTTACAAATTTACATTTGTAGTCGATTATCCTAAATAATCCCATTCGATACCAACCCGACGAAGCGCATAACCCAATTCTTTTGTGTAATCGCCATAACCGAACATCCAGTGGAAGCCAGGCATACGTTCGGCAATAAGATCAGACGGACAGTTATATTTAATGTCGATTTGAGTTCTGCATATCGGTCTGAACGGAGCGTCGATAATTTCGCCGAGCAGGCCGACCCATCTTCTTGATTTAAAATCGGGCGCAATGTTCGTGCATACCGTGCCGTTCGGGTAATCCACTTTTGGTGCAGCACCGTAATCGGACTCGAAATGCGTGACGATTCTGACCGGGTCATAATTCTTTCC
>JBOFQC010000100.1:0-2271 GCA_051660725.1 Thermoguttaceae bacterium | reverse complement strand
TATGTAACCCGGGGACTGCGCTTGCGCTACATCCCCGGCTCTTTTTAACGACACGATATTATCCTTGGCCGCAGCGCAAAACTAGTGGCTAAAGGCTCTTGGATCGCTTGAGAACCGTGAAACAGAGTCGCAAAAGCCGAAGAACCACGCGAACTATATACTGTACAGCGGCATAAAACTCATCTTTTCAGACATTTTGGTTTGCGAAATTTCTAACAATGAAATCAACGAAATTTCGGTAAACCGAGCCGACCGATAATACTTGGATAATATCCAGGGAGGTGGCAAACTTTCCGCAAAGCGTATAAAATATGGTTTTACGGTATTGTTTACATTCCAGTTCAAATTTTTCACGAAGGTCAATAACTTCAATCGCACACAAACAATATGCTAAAAGACAAATTTCCAATATCCAAATTTTCCCCAGCAATTCAGAAACTCTGTAATTTTAGACCGCCGCAGTCGTCACTAACAGCAGGCTCGCAAACGCATTCGGTCACATATTATATCCCTAAATTTTCGCTCTCCAGCGACGACATTCCCGCTCTGATAGAAATCGCTACTTGGCTGTGTTGGGATGATACGGCTTTGGCAGACTACTTGTACGCTCCACAAAATGCTTGGGAAGCACTATTGCAATTCGATGCTGTACTGGTCGCACCGGAAATTCTGAAACTTTTGAACCGTATCGACTGGTATCAGGCTGACGTATATCGTGACTTCCTCGGGCGTGTATTGTCCGGTTTTGTTGAAAACTCAGCCACAAAAGCTAAGGAATCCGAAAACCCATCCCTTGACGTTGTACCGCTGTTTCTTGCCGCACTGCATGAAAAGGAACGACACGAAATGACTCGATGTGTTATCTACGACGCCTTTCTAAATGGTTTGCGTTCGTTTCCTGAACACAAAGCTGCGTTTAATAAAATTCTGTTTGACGAACTTGCCGAACTGCGAGTTGATTGCCGTAGCTTTTATGCAGAATGTGTTTGCGCATTAGCGTTTGAGGAAAACCCAACTCCGGAAATGGTCGCGTTGATAAACCGAGCGGTGAGAGAAGGTTACGCCGAAACGTACATACTTCATGGAAACAGTGGACTCGAAGAAAATTTCGGTTTCGATTTCGAGAAAGATGAAGAATTATTGGAATTGCAAAAAAAATCAAAGGAAACGTTCGACGTTCTTCGAGCATTTCAAAATTGTGGTAACACGTTTCCAATGGATGCTGTTATTAAAGCACGGGAATTACGAGATTGGATCGTTCCAAATTTGATTGAAGAAGTGCGTAACGCCACTGCATACAGCAAGTTCGGTGTTGATTTCGACAACGCAACCTTATTATTTGCGATTCATCTGCTTGGTGAATTTCAAGCGAAAGAAGCCTTGCCAGCGATTTTCGATTCGCTTGCATTAACCGAAGAGCAGCTGTGGGACGGGATATACGGCGAAGCTCTTTTCGAGTCGTTGCCCGGTATTATGTACCGATTGATCGGTGATGATTTGCATATTTACGATGAAAAATTGCGTGACTCAAATGCGTCGGCAATGTTGCGATATATTCTTCTTCAGACTTTACCGTATCTTGTGAAAAGCGGAGCTCTGCCGGCTGATAACTACTTCGATTTGCTCGGCGAATACTTAAGGACCGCGATTGACGAGGAAAATGAAAAGCTAGTAACCGGCGTGATTTGCGACCTTCCATATTCAGGAAACGTGAAGTATTGGCCTATAGCAAAAGAAGCATTTGACAAGGAACTTGTCGAAGAAGAGATAGTTTCGCGTGAATCTGTGGAAGACGATTTACATGGCAACCCAAAATTTGGACCGCTTGGAATAGACCACCTGTTGCCCCGCCGTGAGTGTGACGATGCCGCCGCCGTTTTGCAAACATGGGCGTGGTTCAATCAGGACGACGATGATGTCGAAAATGAAGATAAAGAAGATGACGATTCGACCAAATCGGAAGACTTCGTGTCTCTTTGGAATCAAACGTCGAGCAACTTATTTGGCGATACGTATGATGATACGGCACAAGATGTCA
Organism: Thermoguttaceae bacterium; assembly: GCA_051660725.1. Taxonomy (GTDB): domain Bacteria; phylum Planctomycetota; class Planctomycetia; order Pirellulales; family Thermoguttaceae; genus JAVBSX01. The sequence goes on along the minus strand of JBOFQC010000100.1, from coordinate 233 downwards.
GCAAAAGCGGTACTATCCGCAACTCTTCCGCGAAAGTCGGTCGCAACGATCCGTGCCCTTGCGGCAGTGGGAAAAAGTACAAAAAATGTTGTTTGAAGAAGTGACACATTCGACAATTCAAGTGTCTCCGAAAAAAGTTTCAATATTTTTTGAAAAAACGCAAAAAATTTCCTTGCAATCTTCGTAAAAACTGATACTATCGTAATTATTGAATTTTGTTTTTGGAACTATTT
>JBOFQC010000099.1:0-3416 GCA_051660725.1 Thermoguttaceae bacterium | reverse complement strand
AGATTCATCGGACATTTACACGAAGCGGAGGACGAGTCGCAGGAATTTCCGAGCCTGAACCAAGCGATTCGTGACGCCCGAAAAAATTACCAACATAACGGTGTTACACCAGACTGGGAATTTTTAGCAAATATGGCGGCGGAGGTGTCAAATGCTAATTGAAAATGTACTTGTCCGTAACATTGCCGACGGTTTCGTACAGGTTTCGTGGACCAGCGACTCGCCAGAAACAAAATCGTGGCTGTTTTTAAACGGACAGTTTTTGCTTGGGCCGTTTTTTGGTGAAACAATGCAGCGAAGTATCAGAGTTAAGGTGCCAACGACAACGACTTTTTTAGTTGAAGTTCACGATTTTAACGATGACACCGTCCCGGACTCGATTACCATCCCGGCCCGGACCAAGCCGCAAATCGCGTGGAACAGCGTTGAAAACGCGGTCTCTTACCGTGTGTATTATAAAAATGATGCCACTGAAACATTGCTACGCGAATACCCACCTCTTGGCGAGCGGATCACGATAAACTGTCCAATTAAGCTCGAACGTTGCTGGAACTACTTTCGGGTAGTCGCAGTTGACGAATACGGCAACGAGTCGGAAAGTGACACGGTATCGCACTTTGCAACGGACTTTCCAGTTGCGCCGAATTGCGTGATTAGCCGTGACACCCAAACCAACCTTTTAACCTTCAAAATTGAGGAGAAAACATGATTCCAACTGCTGATATGGTAGGACTTTATTACGCTTCACGCGACCTTTCGGCACCGGAAGCGACACCACCCGACCGGGTAGTCGGTTCGGATTCCAGCTTGCTTGTTATTAACGTGCCGGGCCTGACGCAGCCGGACAACTTTTGGAACGGTGCCACCGGGTTCTTTTCTGGAGGAAGCACCACCGCTTCACTTCGTGGCGTGACTTTTCACGTTAGAAAATGGGAGTTGGCAACCAAAAAACTCACACTCGCTTCCGCTTTGCCAATTGCCCCGGCTGGCGGTGACATATTCAAGCTGTTTAAGGGCGGAAAATATGCGTCCAATCAGGAAATCCTTTCCATGAAAATCTCCGGCAAGCAACCTGAAGTCGACCCGATTACTTGTGTGCAAACAACTGGTATCATCGTCAGAAAGGCATCCGGATTACTTGGCGAAGGGACGTTACAAATCTATTACGTCGCCACCACAAAAGCGATTTCTATCCGGATGGGAACCAGTGGAAGTTACGGCCCGGAAGTGATTCTCGCTGGTAACACAACAAATCTGCCACTATATACAGCGGACCTGTCCGGTTATATTCTCGTTGACATAACTTATGCAAGTCTGCGTGCGTCATCGACTTACACCGAATCGCTTACATTGACCTACCCGAAAGGCAACTTTGTGCCAAATGCCGAAGGGTACGAAACAAACGACGGGGTTGGCAGGACACGGTATCACCTTGCGGTTGTCAAAAACAAGTCGGTAAACGTTACCGATACAATGTCGGCACTGGCAATCTGGACCGGCAAGCCTGCTGGCACCACAACTTATCCGACGACGACTTTTGCGCCGTCTTACACGGCATCACAGGCGATTACGGTGTCAAATGCAAGTACCTGGCCGACACGTGGCTTTTGGATTCGCAACCGCACCAAAAACGACCTGCGTTATGTCGACTACCGAAGCGGCAACACGCTTTATACAAAACCTATTCTTTGGGGAACGCTGCAATTTACCAATGCGACACGCGAAATCAAACCGGGCGACACCATCACGTCAGCAGGTTCAGACGAAGCGGTTGTCGACCAAGTTATTCTTTCAAGTGGTAACTGGACCGGTAACGGAACAGGCACGCTTATCCTGAAAAAATTCGTCGGTAGTTGGAGTAGCAGTGCGGCAATCCGAATAGGGAGTACGCAGGTTGCAAATGCGCAAAGTGCTTCGGTGCGGGGGTTTAGGGGCAAAACCGCCCAGTCGTGGATTTCTTCCGACATTATCGAGCCCGCTTCCGACCTTGACATCGGTATAAACATACCCGCTGGCGGAATTTATAAAGACCCAACAGATGATACGCTGGCACCGGACAGTATCGACTTTTCACTTGCCCAGAGCTTGGACGAAGCGGTAATCGTCGAATCGCTTTTAGGTGGTCAAAGTGTTGGCATCTGGTTCCGACAAACGATTTTAGACGGCACCCAATCGCGTGAAAACGTGGAAGGCGACACCATGCTAAATTGGTTCTAGTAAATATAAACAATGACAAATACAAGACTTACATCAAGGTATGACTTTCAGTATCGGCAAAATAATTTATGCCTGAACCGTTATGATACTTATTTGAGTATAACGTTTCCGCAAAGCGGTGTCAACAGGTTTGACATAAATAATTCTGTATCGAATAAGATTTTATCGACTTTCGACAGTATATGTTATTCTGACATCAAGCTGTTAGCCCCGAACCTGTTTGATTACCGCCAAAATCAATTTAATTCGGTAAAAATTGTTTATGACGTAATAAACGAACGTATAAATACTACTCAATCGCTACGGTTTCGTTTCGATGCTGTTTTCGGGTATAAATCGTGTGAAAGCAACCGGTTAAACATAATATCCGATTACATTTTCAGGCTGAACAATGCGGTGATTCGCTCCCGGTTCAGTACGCAAAAAGGTGGAGACTGTTTGTTTCCGGTCCGCTTTCAAAACATTCCCCAAGAATTTTTGGCGAGATTTATTAGCCGGTTCGACATTCTTGCCAATTGCAGATTAGCTTACCCGAATTCAAGACAGTCGTTTGTTAAACCGGGCTGGCGAATAATAGCGACTAACATTTCAACCGGAGACAAGCACGAAATTGGTTTTATCGATGCAGACTCGGCAAACCGTGAGATTTCCAGCGTTTGGTTGCCTGACGGCGATTATGAGATTTCCGTTTTGACCTCGTCGTTGTTTTGGCAGGATACCCTGAACTGCGAAACAAGACTGCTAAAGATTTCGGAAAACGACGAGCTTAGCCCATTACCGATTATTTACAACTTGCGAACTTCAGTATCAAACGGCACCAGAACGGTATCATGGAGTGCAGGTAAAAGCGAAGTTAGCGACTGTGTTTTCGGCGTTTGGTTTTCACAAAACACGCCGGTTGATACCGGCGGTTCTCCAGATCGAACGGTGTGGTACACGCCTCAAATGACGGAGTTCAGCGTTTCGTTTCCGCAGCAAACACCGCTATTTACAGCAGTTGCGGCTATTCGGACCGGTGATAATGCAGAAACAGGCAAAGTTCACGAAATATTCTGCGACTGGAATAACACCCCACCTCGGCAGCCGGATGATGTGATTGTGTGGGATTTACCTCTTACCAAAGAAATATCATGAAATTTTTAGAAGATGGGGTTTTGATGCCGGTTTCCTGCTGGAAAGCAGAAATGTTTGAAAGCGGT
>JBOFQC010000098.1:0-7400 GCA_051660725.1 Thermoguttaceae bacterium | reverse complement strand
ACCAGAAAATTCACAATTGGACGGCCCGATTCCTACGGAGCAATCTCAGTCGTTGTTGAACGGTAAAGTGGCACTTGTTGTCGACGACAACGAAATGCACCGAAACGGGTTGCATGCACAATTGACGTATTGGGGTGTCCAAACGGATGTCACCGAGTCGTCGGAAGGTGCTTTTCTCCTGCTGGAGAGAAAACAAGCGGACTCAAAACAATACGATTTTGCACTTATTGATTCGACAATTCTAAACGGGACCGGTGAAGGTTTGGTGACATCACTTTCAGAGCGTTTTCCGTCATTGCGTTGTATTCTTTTGATCGGATTAGAGGATTCCGCTTCAAATGATCCGGCTGGAAAAACGTCGAATCTGGTCACGATAACCAAGCCGATATCTTGTTTTACTTTGTACGACGCTATTGTAAATATGCTCTTTGATGTGACATCTTTGAAACGAGACGACAATTCTTATATCTCACAAAGTACCGCCTCAAGAATGCGGCATCATCGGACATCAGCGATTCGCGTTCTCGTCGCTGAAGATAATCGCATCAATCAAATTGTGATAAAAGGTATTCTTGATGCGGCAGGAATGGATTGTGAAATCGTTGATAATGGACAAGACGCATTCGAAAAAGTGACCGAGCTTACATCATGTTTCGACTTGATTCTGATGGACTGCCAAATGCCGAATGTTGATGGATACCAAGCTACGCAAATGATACGTGAGTATGAACGACAACATGCCAGCAACCCGATACCGATTATTGCACTTACGGCAAACGCGATTTCGGGTGACAAAGAAAAATGCTTGGAATCCGGCATGAACGCATATTGCAGTAAGCCGATTGATCCGAAACTATTATTGGAAACGATTTATCATTGGTTGTGTTGACTCTGTAATACCGCGCTACGGCATAAAATTACTGTTCGCCGTACACTTCCTCTTTATTAAGAAATCCACTGTCAATTAAAACCCGGTTCAGGTTTTCCTTTGTAACCAATTGGCCGGTGATCAAGTGTGCCGGTACCATTTCGCCTTTACCATTATCGAACTCGGCGTTTACATTTACTTTTTTCTTTTTTGCCAAATTGGCGGCCTCGTCGACTGCCGTGGCTGCAAGTTCCTTCAAGTACATGTAAATCGTGCTTGATTGCTTTCCCGCAATAATACGTTTAGCCGCGTCCAGTTCTGCATCCATGCCGGAAATCACGACTTGGTTTGTTATTCCAAGCTCATCAATAACTTCTGCACAGGCACCTGCGATTTTATCGTTTGCGGCAAAAATTGCGTCAACTTTGTTTTCGTTTTTAATAATGGCTTCCCGTACCAGTTTTTTTGCTTCGTCGGGCGACCAACCCGGGACATTGGTGTCTAAGATTATGTTGATTTTTTCCTTTGTCGGATCTAGGTATGTTTTTGCTCCTTCATACATATACTCGGTTACATTTTTGTCTTTTGCGTCGCCGGAAAGAATAATATAGTCGCCGGCAGGCACTTTTTCGATAAGAAATTGGCCCATTTTCTGTCCGATTCGAAAACAATCGTATCCGACAAACAAATCCGTTTTTTCACCTTCTATCAAACCGGTGTAAGCGATGACTTTTACCTTATGTTTATGCGCGTAATCAATAATTTCATTTGCGTCTGTAAGATCACGTGCACGGATAATCAAGACGTTAATACCATTATCAATCATTTCTTTGCATTCTTTAACCTGTGTAATGTTCGTATCTCCAGCGTTAAGACGCACATCAATTTTGACGCCAAGTTCGTTCGCCCGCTCTTCCATGAATGTTTTTTCTTTTTCCCAACGAGTAGCTTTATCAACACCGAGCGAGACGCCGATTTTCGGCTCAATACTTCGTTTCGAACATCCAGATGTAAATGCTAATAGGCAAACCAATAAAATAAGTAATACGTTTCTCATAATGTGAATGGTACGTTAGTGCATGTGTGTAAAGTAAATGTAACCGTTCACGGTTTTTTATCCACGGTGTCGGAAAATGAAGCGGTGTCAACCCATGTTTCCAACGTGATTCGTAATTTCTCCGGGTCGATTGGCTTCGTTAAGTGGTCGTTCATTCCGACCTCAAAGCTCTTTTGGTAATCGCTGTCCATTGCGTGGGCGGTCATCGCAATAATCGGTAATTTGTCGATTCCCGGCTTGTCGAGTTTACGAATCGCTTTCGTCGCTTCTAGTCCGTCCATGTTCGGCATTTGCACATCCATGAAAACAATGTCAAAATCATTATTTTTAACCAACTCAACCGCTTCGAATCCGTCATTCGCAATAATCGGCACGATACCGTGCATTTTTAACATTCCTGTTGCTACGATCTGGTTGATTTTATTATCTTCTGCGAGTAGAACTCTTGCGCCACGAATCTCATGGTGCGGCACATTAACTTCCGGCATGTCGGGAACGTTTCCGTCAGCGAAATCCTTAACAAGTGCGTCGCAGAAAGAATGTGACGGAAATCTCTTGCCATGTAAATGTGATAAATCCTTACGAAAACGTAATGTAAAATGAAAACACGTTCCTTTACCCGGCTCGCTTGTAACACTGATTTTTCCGCCCATAAGCTCGACAAGATTCTGCGAAATCACAAGTCCCAAACCCGTGCCGCCGTATTTTCTGGTTGTCGAACTATCCGCTTGAGCAAATGCGGCGAAAAGTTTGCGAACCTGCTCTTGAGACATTCCAATTCCAGAGTCCTGTACGTAAAAAGAAAGCGTCACGTCATTTGGACGTTGTTCGTCTTTTTCATAATTTACACGAATTACTACTTCCCCGTTTTCTGTAAACTTTATCGCGTTACTTGTCAAGTTGAGCAGCACTTGCCGTAACCGTAACGGGTCGCCAATCAAATCGTTTGTAATTGATGCGTCAATTTCAGTGCGAAGTATGATGCCTTTTTGTTCCGCCTTAAGTTTAAGTATGTCAACGATTTCAGCTACAGAGTCGGAAAGTCTGAATGGAATTTCCTCAATACTGAGTTTACCGGCTTCGATTTTTGAGAAATCGAGAATGTCATCAATGATTCTAAGTAATTTACTCGTTGCGTCTTGCGATTTTTCAAGATAATCGCGTTGTTGTTCGTCAAGTTCCGTTTGCAGACAGAGATATGTCAGGCCCAAAATAGCGTTCATTGGCGTCCTGATTTCATGCGACATATTTGCAAGAAACTCGCTTTTCGCGTGTGCCGATTTTTCAGCAACATCCCTTGCGTGACACAGCTCCAACTGTTCTTTTACTAAAGTACCGCGTTTTTTCTGTATGTAGCTCATGTATCCCATAATCAACGCAAATATAATAACCAGAATACATAAAACCACATAGAAAAGACTAATGACTTTGTTTGCGTTTCGTGCAACCGCATCAGTGGAAATACTCGAAATCAGGTACCAATCGTAAATATTATCAATTGGAGTATAGGCAGAAAAAGTCTGTCCGTCACTTTCTGTTGTTTCAATAAAACCGGATTTATTGTTTTGAATATCATTTTCCAACTGCTTCGCCGCTTTCTGATCGTTTCGGTAAAGCATTCTGAAATAATTATCAGATTCCGAGTCGTAATTTTGCTTTTGGGAAGTAATTAAGGTATATCCTTGGCTATTAATCACATACATTTTCCCCTGCTCGGAGAAAAGTGAAAGATTACAAATAGCGTAAATGTCTTCGGGAGTATAAAACTTCTGGACTGTACCAATTATTTCACCTTTAAATTTTACTGGCACACTTATAATAAACATGTCCAGCCCATCCAGTCGTGACACAATTTTGTCAGAGATGTTTGTTTTTCCCTGGATAGCCAGCCGAAAATATTTTCTGCCTGAAATGTCAAGTTCGTTTCCGCCTGTGAAAAACGCGGTTCCGTTCTTGTCTGCGAAAAACAAAGTATTGTTCTGATGTGCTTTTAGATAATCAATGAATTCCTTTTGAACAATTTCGTTATTTAGTCCACTTTCCGGCAAATGTTCAACAAAGCTTTTCGCAACCAATTCAAGGTTATTAATCTCAACCGCAAGTTTACTGGTGATCACGTCTTTATTCTGCGTGACTATTTCGCTCAAGTTTACTCTGACATCGGAGTTCAGTAGATTTTGAACATAATTCATCAGGTAAAATACCGACCAGAATAACAACGCAATCGTAGCGATGAATATTACAAGCTGTACATTCTTTTTTATCAGCATGATTTTCAAAATTGCTATTCCTTTTTCAACCATAATTTATCTTCTTGCAGATTTTGAGCTGGTTTGTTACGCAAAAACTCGTGATTCCTCAGCTTTTGAGACTCCGTTACATCTCATCTGTGTAAAATCGAGGGGTAAATTTTGAAAACACACCAGTAAAACAACTCAATTTGTGACTTATCATTAAACACGATTAGCCTTGAATTTGCAAGTATTTACGCATCAAATTGTGTAATATATTTTAAGTATAAAATGTGTTTATATTAGCCATTTTTCGATTGTTTGCCGTAATTTTTCCGGATCAATTGGTTTGGTTATATGATCGTTCATTCCCGCTTCAAGGCTTTTCCGATAATCGCTGTCCATTGCATGGGCCGTCATTGCGATAATTGGTAGTTTATCCATTCCTGATTTGTTAAGACTTCGGATCACCTTTGTCGCTTCAAGGCCGTCCATGTTCGGCATTTGTATATCCATTAAAACAATCTTGAAGTCATTGTTTTTCATCAATTCAACCGCTTCGAGTCCGTCGTTGGCAATAATCGGTTCGATACCAAGAATGTTCAGCATACCTTGTGCGACCATCTGGTTGATTTTATTATCTTCGACAAGCAGAACTTTCGCCCCAGCAGGATTTTGCGCTGGTTTATTTTCTGGAATTGCTGGCTTTGCAGTTTTGGTTCTCGACACATACGCAGCCAGCGCAAGGGATTCTTTAAATATTTGAGGCGTTATTGGCTTAACCAAAACTCCTGAAATGGAAAGGCCAATAGCATGGCGTATGCACTCGGTTTTATCATAAGCAGACGCCATTAAAAATTCCGGCGGATTTTCAATATCCTTATTGCTCTGTATTTTGCGTATCATTTCCAAGCCGTCCATGTTTGGCATCTTCCAATCAATAAGAACGACATCGTAAGGTTTTCCTTCTTGTATTGAATACAGAATTGCCGTGATAGCCTGTTCACCACTTTCGACAATGTCAACATTTGTCGTAAAAGTATGTGCGATCTTACTGTTGAATTCCCGATCAATCGGGTCGTCATCGACTATAAGAATACGGTGACTCGAAAAATCGTAATCCGTTTGTTCGAGATTGGAAACCGCAACATCTTCCGAAAGACATATTGTAAACAAGAACGAGGTTCCTTTTCCAGGCTCACTGGAAATAGCAATGTTTCCGCCCATTAATTCGACGAGATTTTTGGAGATTACCAGCCCGAGCCCGGTACCGCCGTATTTACGTGTCGTGGAAGAATCAGCCTGCGAAAACGAAGAAAACAGCCGTTTTATTTGTTCTTGCGTCATACCGATTCCGGTGTCACGAACGGCAAAAGTAATCGGGATGTTATTATTTCCAATCGTGCGATTCGCAGAGTCGGATAATTTTTGCACATCACCGCGTTTAATCTCAATCACGACTTCTCCTTCGTCGGTGAACTTAACCGCGTTATTTGCCAGATTCAGTATTATCTGCCGAATTCGGAGCGGGTCACCGATCAGGTCATTCGGTACGTTTTCGCTTATTTCCGTCCGCAAAACGATATCTTTTTCTGTTGCTTTTAATCCAAGTACGTCGGTAATATCATTCAGCACGTCAGATAATTTAAATGGAATCTCTTCAATACCGAGTTTGCCCGCTTCGATTTTGGAAAAGTCGAGAATATCGTCAATGATACGAAGCAGATTTGTCGTCGCGGACTGCGATTTAGCAAGATACCCCCGCTGTGTTTCCGTAAGCTCTGTTTGTAAACAAAGATACGTCATGCCAAGAATAGCGTTCATTGGCGTCCTGATTTCATGTGACATGTTTGCTAGAAACTCACTTTTGGCATTTGCCGATTTTTCTGCCGCTTCTTTAGCGCGACGCAGTTCGGCTTGTTCTTTTGCGAGTTCTTCCTGGATTTTCTTGATTTCGCGTAAATCCCTTGCGTACCCGGAAACCACGGGTATACCGCTGAGTTCAGAACGTACAAAAGTAACCTCGGTTGGTATCAGCTCTCCGTCAAGTTTACAGTGAAGCCACTCAAATCTGGTAAGTCCTTTTTCCAGAGCGATTTTGTATTTTTCCTGCATAATTTGCGAAGACGGTCTCCCACACGCTTGAAATCTCGGCGAAAGAGCAAAGAAATTATCAAGGAATTCTTCACGATTGGTAACGGAGAACATTTTCACCGCTTCGGCATTGCAATTTAACGGGATAAAATTTTCGTCGAAAAGTGTCGAACAAAGTGGTGTCGAATCGAAAAGCGTCATTATTTGATTATGAGCCTCTTCCTGCGCAGCTTTTAGTGCTTTTTCCTTGCGTAAATCTCGAGCAAAAGCACAAATAAAAGAAGCGTATCCAAAGTTGCTTTTAATTAACGTAACCTCAACAGGTATAAGGGTGCCGTCAAGTTTCTGGTGCATCCACTCAAGACATTCGTAACCGTTGTCAATTAGTCTTTCGAGTGTTTCTTTTACCAAATCTTCTGACCTGAGTCCGTTAGGTTGTAATTCGGGCGACAAATCGTGGAAGCGTTTTATGAACTCTTGCTTCGTTTCAATGCCGAATAGCTTAAGTGTTTCCTGATTACAGTCGCACAAGTTAAAATCTGTGTCCCAAAGCATTGAAGCAAACGGAGCCGATTCGAACATAATACGTACACGTTCATTCGCTTCGTCAGCAAACTTTTTCATTGCAATTTCTTCGCGTAAATCACGCGTATACGAAGCAACAACTTCTTTGTCGTTCAGTTTGACACGAATAAGTGTAATCTCACACGGCATAAGTTCGCCACTTTTCGTCTGATGCACCCATACATTTCGTTTATACCCTTTTTCAAACGCTTCCTGCAAAGCTTCTTTTTGCACAACCTCTGTTAGCACGCCGTCAGGCTGTATGGTAGGAATAAATAAATTGTAATTTTCAATAAACTCCTTTTTATCATTAACTTCAAATAATTTGACAACGGCTTCGTTACAATCAATAATTTCATGTTTATCGTTCCAAATTTTACAGGCAAGCGGCGAGGAGTCGAGCATGACACGTCCCCGTTCATGCGCTTGGCGTGTAAGTGAAATGCCGTAAAGACTAATCGCAACTGCTAACACGTTTATTGTTAGAACTTGAACAATAAAGTTCATGTAAACAGTAGTGTTAAGGCGACGCTTTACAAAATCCAATGATTTGCTGGCCAGGTCGTCATGCTTTGCGATGAATTCG
>JBOFQC010000097.1:0-2498 GCA_051660725.1 Thermoguttaceae bacterium | reverse complement strand
CCAGTTTGACGATTGAAGCGTCATATTCAAAACGACGCCGCGAAGATGTGCAATACTTACACCCCGATGTCGTCGCGAAAGTGCGTGAGTGGCTGAACGAAAGAAAATTCGACCCTAACGAAATTCTTTTCAAGGTGTCGGCACGAACTTGCGGCTTGGAACGAACGACTGCAAAGATGATGAAGAACGATTTGAAAACCGCTCGTGAAAAGTGGGTTGCCGAGGCCGAAACAATGGAAGAAAAAGCAAAGCGAGAGGCAAGCGATTTCCTTGACGCCAAAGGCCGCTTTGCTGATTTACACACCTTGCGGCATACTTTCATCACAAATTTATGTCGCTCGAATATTTCGCCGAAAACCGCTCAAACACTGGCCCGGCACAGTGATATTTCGCTCACGATGAACATTTACTCGCACGTTTCACCGGAGGAGCAAGCGGCGGCAATAAACGCCCTGCCGGGCTTCAAAAAACCGAAGTAGAAACGCCTCAAAGCCCCGAAAGGGGCATTCTGCATTTCTTGGGCAACAATTAATCTTTTTACAGTGTCACTTATACACCCTGACGATTACGGTCAAGATGAAATCACACAGTATAACTATACTGTAAAACGTCATAAAGCTTACCTTTTCGGAATTTAGGGTTTTTGAAATTTTTCACAATCAAACCAACAAAATTTCGGTAAACCGAGCCGACCAACGGGAGGCAGAACACTTTCCGCGAGGCGAATGAAAATACCGTACTACGGTATAACTTTTCCAAACACGATCTAATCCTGAATGTCAAATTCAACATTGCCACCCGAAGCGGAAACGGAAATTTTAACCGGTGACATTGATGCACTGGTGTATCTGTCAGGAAATATTTTGTTTGCCGCCATATACGCCACAATTTTTTCGGCATCTGCAGAAGAAACCTCAGCCGAATTTGCCGATGCTTGAGCTGCAATGTCTGCGAGATCAGGCGGAAGTGGGGCGCATTTTTGATCAACACGGACAGTAAAATTCCCAGTTGGTGCGCCTTCCGACTTGTAAGCCACTTGTTTGGTATTTATCTTGGCGACTCCCTGTGAATCGGTAACGCCCGAAATAACCCACTCGGCTGGTGACTCAGAATCTAAAAAAACGGTAATATCCGCTAACGGAGCACCGCCGTCTTTGACAGTGACCGTAGTTGGGTAGGTTTTTGGAAAACCCGATGGTTTGTTACTGCAGCCGACCAAGGTTGTGATCGTAATCATACAGAGAATTACCACGGCCATTGTTGTATATTTGCACTTCATTATTCTTTAATTCAGTAAATGGGTAAAATTTTATCAAACAGATAGGATTCAACGACGAAAAAAAACATAGCCATAAATCGACAAATATTTTTAAGCCTGCCGTAATTTTATGTTGGCTATTTAAGTTAAAACTCTGGTTTCCTCGACTTTTACGACTTAGTTTCATTTCGTCTGGAAAGTCGAGGAACAGAATTTTTTGAGACATTAGCAAAATTATTTGATCAATTATCAGTAATTCGCAGACAAACGGTTTTCTGCACTCGAAGAAGCGATTATAACGAGGCAGACTCGCCACCGTTAATAGTACCATAAGCGCCCCATACTCCATATGGACTGGAATTTGGGGAATCTGTTCGGCTGTACGGATCGGAAAAGTCCGTTATACCGGCTGTAACGGAGTTTACTGTTTCCGAAACGAATCGGACAGATCCATCAACCAAAGCGCAGTTCACACCGCCTGTATGATTACTCGCGGCACTTAGTACGTTCGGGTTATCCCAAGAAGTAACATTTGGACAACCGCATGATGGCGAATTCGGCGGCAAAATTGTAGAAAAAGCTGTCTGGGTGGGACCACCAATTTGCCACGCTGCGCCACGTGGGTTGTCGTTGTGAACGTCTCCTGTGAGTGATTTGCCAGCTCGACGTGACAGACAGTCACGCGGCAATTGTATTACGTAAGGAATGTTAGACGTTCCCGGTACGGCAAATGGGGTTTCAGAAGTTGTAATACCAGCTCCAACCTTTCTGTCGCTCTGTCCGTGTTTTCCAGATAGGGTTTCAGAGAAACAGACGGTATTTGAGGTTCCGTCGGATATACTTCCCATACTTCTGTAACTGTATCTTGCGCCGTAATAGCCGCGGGTATTACCTTTGCTTCGACCATCGTAACGGCTGTCGGTAATCTTCGATCCTAAAGTCGTATCGCCGAGAGAAACAACGTAGTTCACCGGTGTTGACGTACCTTTCGTTGGTGATCTCGATTCTCCATCAGAAGGACATGTGTACATATAGGCATTGGCGTAACAAGCACTATTTGCGTCCCACGGATTCGCATTAGTGCGTTGTCCGGCATAAAATTGGGGTTTGCCTAACTGAATAAAAGTGCTATACTTCCGTTTTCACAACACGGAGGTTTACCATGAAAAAATTGTACATCGTTCGGCTCAGCGACGAAGAACGAAAAATTTGCACCGACACAATCAAGAAACTCAAAGGC
>JBOFQC010000096.1:0-3387 GCA_051660725.1 Thermoguttaceae bacterium | reverse complement strand
TGGGCGACAATCCGTATGACGGTCACACTTTGGATTTGTCTATTTCAGGTGCTGAAAAACTCACGAAGGTGTCAGTATTGGAAGTGGATGTTGATAGAGGGTATCGCGGCCATGATTACAATGGTGTCGCGACGATTCGGTTGGCTGGCGGTAGTAATCGCGGTTTGACACCAAGTGAGAGGAAGCGAAAGCGGCGTCGGAGTGCGATTGAGCCGATAATTGGGCATTTGAAGTCAGGGCACCGCCTTGGCCGCTGTTTTTTGAAGGGTCGAGTTGGTGACGCCATGAATTTGATCGGAAGTGCGGCAGGTTTTAATGTTCGGAAGTTGTTACGGCTGCTTGGCCGAGGGATTTTTTCCCATGCGCTGGAGTCAATCGGTCGGATTTGGACGAACGCGGACATTGTTCAGCAGATCGCGACGAGATTTTGCGAAGCGACTTTTCGATTTTTCACCCATCGCCGCTCGATTTTACGACCGATGTGATTTGAAACGGACTTTTTCTGGGTTGACTATGTAGTAAGCTAAAATCAATTTATCCAAGTCTTGAGAAGGTGATGGTGCAAAAGCGGGCTTCAGATGGTGCTATGTGGTTGATATTTACAGAAAGATACCCATCCAACCCCACACATAGTAGGCGGGAGATACATCAATCTCAAATTAGTGACGGAATGTTAAAACTCATTGCTATTCTTGTACAACTTGCATCTGATTCCCAAGTTTTAGTTTTTGATGATATAGACTACGGGATTTCGCCCCAGCATTTTGGTTTTTTAGTAAACGAGTTGTTTCGTAGCGAAAAGCAGTTGTTTGTTTCGGTAAAAAACAATGCTTTCCTAGATCACATAGACAAAGCCTCGCTGTGTAATTCGGTTCACGGTCTTTATCGAAAACCATCTGGTTCAACAAAACAAGTACCACTATTTGACGTTTCCGCCATAAAGAAAAAGGCCAAAACCAAGACGGCAAGCAGCATATTGGATAGCACCGATATGTTAGAATTGATCGCTCAAGCGAAAAATGAAGGTTGAGAATTATTATTATGGTAAGTACCCCACAAAAAGCTTCTAAGAACCCGCTGTGGGTGGTGATAGGGAAAACGACCCGCAAAACCGCTTGATTTTTCCCTTGATTTTTCGATGGTTTCGGTTATAATGCCCTTGATGAGCAGAAAACCTTCGGAGCCTATTTCGCACCAACCGAGCAATATTCACGACCAATTCGTGAAGGCGGTTTTCGCACATACCGACCTCGTCGCTGAATTTTTGAAGCTGTACGCAGAGCCTGATCTCGTGCGACAACTTGAACTTACGAAAATCAAGCAGACCTCGACGCACTTCATGGGCGAGGAAAATCGGGAGCGGATTGCCGACCTGATTTTTACCATTCCGCTCAAAAAAGGGGCCGAAAAAATGGAGGTCGTGTTTATTTTCGAACATAAAAGCGAACGACGCAGGTCACTGGGACTTCAGCTTTTGAAATACTTGGCGGCTATTTGGAACCAACAGTTTTCTGAGGCGAAAAACCGGGAGAGTGAGGCGTTTTTCCTCGCGGCACCTCTGCTGATCGTGCTTCACAACGGATCGAAGCCGATTATAGACCGTCCGACATTGGAAAAAATGGTCGCCAAAGTTGTGGGAACCGAGAAATTCATCCCACGGTTCGAGTACGATTTGGTCGATCTTCCAGCGTTGGCAGTCGAGGAGTTGGGCGAAGCTCCGCTATTGCGAGTGATTTTGGAACTGCTCAAAAGAGGGACTGACGGCACGCTTTACGATGTGCAAACGGAGATACTGGAACCACTTGCGGCGATTCGAGACGACCCGGCGACGCGAGAGTGGATGCAGCGGATATTGCGTTATATGGACCAGATTTTAGCGGCAGCGAACAAGCCGCTGACGGTGGAAACGGTGGATGCGGTGATTCGACCGGTGTACAAAGAAAGGAGCAAAACAATGGCAATGGGACTTTTTGATCAAATTGAAGCTCGTGGCGAAGCCAAAGGCGAGTTAAAGAGTAAGGTTGACGATATTTTGGCGATTCTCGAGGAGAGGTTCGAGAGTGTTCCGAAATTGACTATTGAATCGCTCAACAAAAGAACGGACCTGACGGCGATGAAGTCGCTTGTCGTTTTGGCCGCGACATGCAAGTCGCTCGACGAGTTTGAAAACGCTTTGCGTTGAGCCAAGCATACACGACCATGTCGATAAACTTTCTTTTGTTACGTTTGGGTTCACCCGACATACGCTACCACTCGAACCTAATTTACCTTTCTGTGCGTCTCCGTTCTCCAATGTGAAACCTACAGAGAACCCGCAGAAGAACGGCATGAATGCACTGCGTGTAACATATTGGCGTTACGGGGTTTACGTTGTTGCCTTCTCGTGTTTACACCCAGAAGGTCACAGGTTCGAATCCCGTATCGCCCATTACACAACACCTGTGTTTACAAGGGTTTGCAAAGGCAGATCACCACAATCGGCGTCGATTTCTTTAAATCATTAGTGACACATTGTCACTAAAAACCGACGCCAAATAAATGCCTAGAAAACAAACCTCAGTGCGAAAACGCACTCGTTTCGGGGAGATGCCGCGCTTGCTCTGCAACTCTGCCGGTTATGCTTTCTTTATCCTGCCTGGAACCAAACAAAAAGTCTATTGCGGACGTTTTGGTACTCCCGAAGCAGTTGAAAACCATCTTAGAAAATGGAATGAATATCTTGTTTGCTTGAAAACCGAACATGCACCAGAAAAGATCACTATTACAGTTGCTATTCTTGTTAGCCGTTTTCTCAAACATGCTCACGAAGTATACATAAAGAATGGCCAATCCACAAAATCCTTCAGCGGATTTGTGGAATCTGCACGTCCTTTGGTGCGATTATACGAATCTTTACCGGTGGAACAATTTGGCCCAGTGGCATTAAAAGCGGTTCGGCAAGCAATTCTTGACAGTGGAGTTTGCCGGAAAACAATTAACCGCCGAATTAACTGCGTCCGACAAATTTTTAAGTGGGGCGTCGAAAACGAACTTGTACCGGTTACCGTTTGGCAAGCTCTCACGGCAGTCGCAGGGCTGAAAATCGGCAGAACTTGTGCTACTGAACCTGAGCCGGTCGAGCCGATTCCACTCGAAATCGTCGAAAAAACCTTACCACACATGCCGCCGATGGTTGCGGATATGGTACGCATACAGCTTTGGTCGGGCATGAGGCCGCAAGATGTGTGTAATATGAGAATCTGCGACTTGGACACATCGGGGCAAATCTGGAAATATATTCCCCATACTCACAAAACCGAGCATAAAGGGTGTACTCTTGTAAAAGCAATCGGCAAACGTGTCCAATCTATCCTTACACCATACCTGATGGACAAACTGGATTCCCCA
>JBOFQC010000095.1:0-4640 GCA_051660725.1 Thermoguttaceae bacterium | reverse complement strand
GGCGAATATACATATCCTTAATGTCCAACCTTGTTTCGTATATTATTCGGAGCGATTTGGCCGCCTGTTCTGCGTCTTTGTGTAAAATGGGTAGTTTGGAGGCGTTTAGGAAATTCAGTTCCTGCCATTCACCTACCAGATTGTATTTCGAACCGGAAACAATGAACGTAAACGGTCTGCCGGTTTCCTTATTATATGTGTGCGGCAACACAATTTGTGCGCCAATCGCAAGCCCCGGCTTATTAGATTTCACCCAAACGGAAGGGGACGTTTCCGGCAGCAGCCACGGAAAATCTATTGGTAATCCCAGATAAAAATCTGTTTTTTGCGGTACGATTAACTTCCATTTTTCAGAAATGTCACCGGAATGTGAGTCACCACTAACCCGTTCGCGTTTCAAGACCATGCGGCGGTTCTCGATACTTGAATTCAAAAGTTGCCAGCAAGCATTTTGCGACTCCATTTGATCACGCCATGAAGGCGCAGCATTGCCGGAACCGACTTGTGCCAGAACAATATTCTGAACAAAAGTCAGCGTTAAAATCATAAATATGATTTTCCGACTAATCATTTTTTTGATGACTTTACTTGTTAGCCGCTCCGGAGCTAACAAAAAGGAAAAAATTTTACGCACGGTTTGGTTGTGCAACGGTATAAATAATGGATATACGACCAAATATTAGCGTAAATGTAATCTTTTGTGCTGGTCGTATAGCCCAGCGCATTCGGAAGAATAGCAATATTCCTAATATAGTGAAAGAGCATTTTTTTCGGAATAATCGAAAAAACCCGCAAGTTCGTGACCGTAAATCTCGATAAATCACCTACTGGATAACAAGGTTTCTTGTTTTTCCCCATTTTTCCCTACAGAAATGAACAAAAAATTAAATATCAGCAGTGTGTTGAGGGACAAAAAAATGAAATTTCAAATAAAATTACTTCCGGGTGTCGCTCTTTTGGCAATGTTTTTCGCAGTAAGTTCATCAGGTTGCGTTGGAGTCGCAGTACCCGCTGGTAGTATTGGTGTTGCCAGTATTCCGGTCCCTGTTTCGCCGTATTTTTCGGCAGGCTACGAAGATTTACATTGGGAAGACCTACGTTATAACAAGGTTACAATCATGGAACCGCTCGGAAATTGCCAAGCTGTTGCACTCGACGCACCGTCTGACGACCAAGTTATTCGCTGCCTCGAAAAAGTTCGTCCAACAGCAGGAGCGATTCCGTTCCTGGACACAACTTTCCGCACTGATGTTAAAATAGTGAAAGAACTAATGGCCGATTACGTCGATCCACCGACAATGTTCCCAGCTGTTGGTCCAGCACAACTTCACCACTCGCACTGGAAATGTACGGTATACTTCAAGGAAACAAGCAATACAAGCTGGCCGATTCCGCAAACGTTGGTTGACGAAGATGCTCAAGAAGTTCTTTACATAGATTTGGACCACCTTCACAGAGTTGGCGGACCAACTGAATAAAGAAATGCATCACAGCAAATGAAATTTGTCAATTGTGTTTAACAGCTGATCCTAGATCATTGATTCCTTTATGAATAGAAAAAATACCCGGAGCATCGGCTCCGGGCCAACTTCTGAAGTCTAACGTCTAACGTTATGCTTCTTCCAAAACGGTCCAGCCAATCGCATTGGCCAGATCGTTTACTTCTTTCTTGAGATCGCCGAAGTATGTTACGCGGTGCCAACCCCATTGATCCCATTCGGTGAACAGTTTTTCGAAATCGCCGGGCACTTCGCCACAAATTTTCGTTCTGCACGCTTTGTCTTCAAACGAATTGTCAACGGCAACCGCTTGATGGAACAGAATTTGTTTCGTTTCCGGCTTGAGTTCAACCGTTGTCGTCATGTAACCGGTCGGTACAATTGAACGTAAGCTCGCACCTTGACGGTCTTCCGAGTGCGTAAGAATCTCATAGGGGTTCGATTCGCCGTCCGGTCCGAACATTTTGTTTGCACAAACACAGTGAGCGTAAATAATTTGACGAGTCGCACTGTCCATTACCGGATCGGAAATGTAACCGGGTCGACCCTTTGTAAGTGTCGTAAAGACCGCCATTGTCAACGCCGAACGGATGTCGCATTCGCAGCCGCCAATCATTCCTTCGTTGAGAAGTTGGTGGAACCCAAGACATGGATACGCAAAAATGTGTTTGCCGTAGAAACCGCCGAGGCAGTTTACGGTGATACCCATTGCTCCGTGTTTTTCGCAAACAGCTTTTTCCGCCAAGTACATCGCGGCACTTTTGAGCAGCGTTTCGTCGCTGACATCTTCAACGACTTTAGCTTCACGTTTCCACATGTCTGCGACTTTTTGCGCTTCGGTTTTTTCTTCCATGAACTTATTCCAGGTTTCGTTAAGCTCTGTGAAATCAAGATTTATGACCTCAATACCGAACGTTTCTTTCGCAGCGCCGACGTAATCCATCCAAGGGCCGCCGACTGTGATGATTTTAACTTTTTTCAAAGCGTCTAGAAGTTCCTTTGTTGAAAGGCATTTCAGATCGTCTTCTTTCAGCTTCATGTTTTTGTCGAACGCTTTTGTGCTCTTAACACGAACTTTTTCAACCGCTTCGGAGAATTCTTTTGCCGAGCCGCCTTTTAGAACGAGGTCAAAACACTTGACCGCTTCGACGATATCACTCATTTTCGAGGAAGACATAAATGCAAAGTTTTCCGTTTCCGAGCGAAGAAACCCAGCCGTGTAAACGAGAAATCCGCCGCTTCCGGCGTATAGGTAATCGCAATAAAGTGTCGGCTTCCCACTTGCCGCAATTGTTTGAACGACTTGGTTCCAGCAATTCATCTGAATTACGATGTAACCTTTAACTTTGTCACCATCTTCTGTCAGGATCGTTTTGGCGGCTTCGGGGCCATTCGCCATTGAAGACACAAACTCGATGTTTGGACACGCTTTTTTGAACGCATCCATGTACTCTTTCATGACTGGTCGGAAATCGTGTCCGACATTCGGCCAGTCTGGTCCGGGTTGAACTTCGGCGTGCAATGAGAACACCACGCGAACGGTAAACTTTTTACCGTCAGCTTGTTGGCCAAACGAGAACCCCGTACTTGCCGCAACGGCTGTTGCTCCTACTGCTCCCGCAGCGACGAATTGACGTCGAGTAACATTACAGCAAGAGCATCCGCAACCATTTTCATTTTTTTTCATAAAATTCTTTCTCCTAAATAAAAAAGTTAATAGAACAAAATAATACAGTAGTTTACATTACATTTAATACTTCAATCTCAGGTGGTTCTACAGTAAAATCAAATGTTTTGGGACCGCCGGGTTTTACCTCGAAAGTTAGCTCGGAAGTCTCTTTCTGCGTGTATTTCGGATGAACCGTAGCAGTTGTAATTGAAGAACTGCGTGGCATACCGGCACTCATGTCAACATTTGTTTCAGTTTTGTTGGTTCCTGTAAGCCAAACGGAATATACTCCGGGCATGACACCATCACCTTCTTTGAACCGACCTAATTTGTAGTTTCCAGAGCTGTCCAACATTCCGAGTACGGCTTGATTTCCACACTCGAAAGTTACGCAGCCGTGAGTTACTGGAGTTCCGTCCGGATACGTAACCTTACCTTTGATTTTTATCGCTTTACTACACCCAACCGCTGGCACAATTATAGCGACAACAATGAACGAAATCAGTAAACGCGAATATATTTTATTCATGATTTTTTCTCCTGGTTTCTTTGCGATTATGGAATGGAAACAGCGTTTCCGTCGTTTGTACAAGCGAGCTGGTGCAAAACGGTAGGCGACACAGTTGTCGTAATACCGTGAACCGAACCATCACCTAATACAAAATTACAAACGCTGGTGTGGGCACTTCCAAAACCGCAGTCAGCCCAATCGACACCATTACCTTGATACTTTCCCGGCGCCACACGAGGATCATTTGGACCGCGAGCCATGACAGCAAAGTTACGTCCTATAAAACGTCCCCAAGCCATACCGATATGTCCTTCCCAATACACTAGATAACCGCCATCCCAGACAGCTCCCGCATCGGTTGTTTGACCGAGAGCGTTTGCCGGCACATGCTTTTCACCGATTAAAAGCTGATTACTCGTTCCATCTGACCAGAACGAAAAATTATCGCGAACCGTCCACGATGAGTAATGCAGGTATTCCATACATTCATTGAAACTTTCATGTAATCCGAAAGACAGAGTTCTGTCGAACGTCGCTTGTGCAGGTCGGAATGGACCACGCATTTCACTTAAGATTGATTTAGCACCGGCACCAACATCGTAACGGAAGTGTTGTAAACCGTAGCAGTGCCACCAGTGATAATCTGGTATTTCATAAGACTTTGTAATAACAACGGCATAATCCCCGCGAGGTCCGGAAAACACTCTCGGCCAAACTTCGTCTCTCACGGAAAGGATGTTTCCGCCGCTGCGTCGTGAAGGACAGTTGTAATAGCTGACAGCAAAACCTTTTTTCATATCTTCCGGTAACTGATTATACCAAGGCCAACAACAGTTCATCGGGGCTTCGTATGTTACGTTCTTTTCTTTACCGGCAGTAACAGCCATGTCGTAAAGCGTTTGTTGCTCAAGGTACGGAAATAGAAGTAACCAGATGCTCGGCTGATTCGGTGAAACGCAAA
>JBOFQC010000094.1:0-5546 GCA_051660725.1 Thermoguttaceae bacterium | reverse complement strand
GGTAATAAAGCCTGGACGGCCCATTGCGTAAAGGAACATCAACATTGTGAGCGACGAATCCATATCGGCTTCGCAAGCACCAACGGCTCCGTCATCCAAAAGTCGGGCGAAACCAAGACATGGGTAACCAAGCACATCAATTGGTATACCTCCGAGGCATTTCATCGTAAGTCCACGGGCGTTATGGTCGACCATGAGCCGTTTCATCGCGAGATAAGTTTTGCACGATTTAACGATTTCTTCCTTGCTCGGCTCACGAATTTCACGTGCTTTTTCAATCCAATATTCGTTAGCTTCGCCGACCGCTTCACCGTCTGTGATCGATTTATGTACCTCGATGAATTCGGCAGGTGTGATCTGGATAACCTCAACCCCGAACTTTTCCTTCACTTTAGCGAAATCGCGGGCGGCAGCGGTTCCTGCAGCGCAGCCGGGGTTTCCGACCAAAAGCAGTTTCGACTGCTTCATTCGGCTCGGAACCCGCAAAATCGAAACGAGCCTTTGTATTTCGCTTATGTCACGTGAAGGCGACATAATTATTTTTGCACCGGCACGTTGCATTTGGGGCACGTACATCCAATCATGACCGCTGAACGGCTGCGAATAAATCGCAACCGGCAAACCAGTCGAAGCCAATGTGGCAAACGGAGTGGCGTCACCAAACGCAAGGTGAATAACTAAAATGGCGTCCGCTTTCTGCTCTTGAATTTTCGGAATCAAATTCTGAGCCTGCTGAACATTGTTCAAAATCAAGTCACCGCCGATGAATTCAACGTCACCGAGGTTTTTCTTAACCGAATCGAGAGCCGGAGCAAAAACGTTCTTTATCTCAGCCGGGGCGTCAAACTCCGGTTTCGGCCACGCACCGCCTGTTCCGAGGTACACGACGTAAACTCTCACCGGCTTCATTTTGCCCCACGGCGGATCAACTGCCGTTGACGGGACGTTGTCCCCGGAAAGAGCCATTTCTCCGGTAGCAAGCAAACCTGCTGTTAGTGTTCCAGTTGTGCCCAAAAATACACGACGTGTTATTCCATTACATAGTTCACACATATTCGTTAGGTAGGGTAAAAGAATCAGTTGAGTTCGTACACAAGTAATACGTTTTGGTCGCGGAGATACAGCTTGTTATCCACAACAACCGGATAAGTCCAACTGTTTTTGTCTGAACGCTGCGGTTGGTCGAAACGGCCTTTTTCCACATATTCTTTCGGATTGGCCTCGACAAGTGCAACTGTGCCGTCACCGGCTTCCGCTCTGACAATAAGGAATCCGTCAACGTATAATAACGCTCCTTTTCCGACAGAACGGTTTTTCCAAGCGACTTCTCCGTCTGCGATTTTCATGCAGACCAAACCATCATTAACTGTAAAGTAAGCATATTCTCCGAGCAAAATCAACCCACCGTGATGATTTTGCAAGTCTTTTTTTGAATAAATTTCTTCGGCTTTGAATTCGTTACCATTTTTTGTAATTTTGTAGCCTTGTGAACCGATATTGTAAGCCGTTGACGCAAGAGCAATACCATCAAGGTAAAGCATGTCACTACAAGCGGCACCACGAGTCATAGGTCTTTCGTAGCTCCACAACTTTTTGCCGTTTGATTGGTCAACGCCGTAAACTCCGTTTCCGGTAAAAAGTAAAAGCTGTTTTACTCCGTCGATTTCAACCGGAACCGGTGTGGCATACCCGGCGGGGTCTTTTATTTCGCTTGAACGCCAGACTTGCTTGCCGTCTTTCGTGAAAGCAATTAAAGTTCCATCTTCGCCGCCGACGCTGTAAATCACGTTCTCGTCAACGAAAATCGGAGCAGAAGCGTATCCCCACATTGCCTGATATTTTCCGCCGAGGTCGCCGGGTGCGTTTCCTTGCCACTTAATTTCGCCGGTTTTTGCGTCGAGACATGCGTATTCGCCGAATTGGCTGTACACGAACACGTTTTCGCCGTCCACTGCCGGAGTCGCTCTGGGACCGTAATACCTTCCAAGTTCGCCCCCCGCCCCAAATGGCGTACACCATAGAATTTTGCCGTTCTCTTTGTCAAATGCAATTGCACAGCATTTTTCGTCAATATCACCCATTGTGTAAACTTTATCGCCAAAAAACGCAAGATTCGCGTAGCCGGCTCCGAGGGTATCTATTTGCCAAAGTAGTTTCGGCTCTCCGTTCCACTCCTTGGCTATTCCAGTCGAAAACGAGTGGTTGTTGTGGTCCGGACCACGAAATTGGTTCCAGTTAGGCTCCGCAGCGAAAACGGCACCGACTACGAAAACTGAAAGTAAAAAAGACGTAATTGCTGTTTTTATCATGTGAAAATGTTGGGAAAAAAGTAATGTTGGGTGGAAAATCAGTAAACAAAAGCGAGCCGCCAACAAAAAGCGAGCCGCCAACGTTAGTTGGCGGGTAATTGGTGAGCAGGTGAGCAGGTGAGCAGGTGAGCAGGTGAGCAGGTGAGCAGGTGATCCGAAATATACCTAACGTCTAACGTCTAACGTCTAACGTCTCAACTTTATAACAATGTACACTATACGAAGTTTCACGCAAAGTCCATAAAATTTTTTAGTTTTGACGATTCTTACAGCGTATTGATTTTCAAAATCAAGGCAGGTACAATACAGATTACTTTACAGAAGCAAGCTTAAGGATTTTTCAACCATCTCCAGCATATAATGAGTGAAAGCAACGAAACGCCAATTGAACAAATAGCATTTGCGACAGGAAATACTGTCGGAATCGATCTCGGAACCACTTTCTCAACAATTGCGCAGGTTAACGACGAAGGTGAACCTGTACCGATTCTCAACGAAGACGACGAAGAAGAAACCGCAAGTCTTATTCTTCTGACCGACTCCAAAAACGTAATCGTCGGTCCGCCGCGTAACCGTGCAGCGTTGGAAAAACCGGAAAATGTCGTCGAACGTATCAAACGGCACATGGGAGCCACCTCCTATAAAAAAACGTTTGACGGACGGGAAATTACCCCGGAATTTATTTCAGCGCTTATTTTGAAAAAACTTAAACAAGACGCAGAAAAACGAATCGGTAAGATCGGTAACGCTGTTATCACAGTGCCGTACTACTTCAACGATTCACGCCGTAAAGCAACTCAAGATGCAGGCCGAATCGCCGGACTGAATGTAATTGACATCATCAATGAGCCGACAGCGGCAACTTTGACTTACGCTTGGCACCGCGGAGAACTCGGCGTGGCAACGGACAAGCGGTTCAAACCACGTCGTGTGCTTATTTACGATCTCGGCGGCGGAACTTTCGACTCAACACTTGTTGAGTATACACCGTCACATTTTCACGTTCTTTCCACTGACGGTGACGTTCAACTCGGCGGTATAGATTGGAACGACAGAATTCTCGATTTCGTCGCTGAAGAATTCAAAGATAAACACGGAATTGATCCCCGAGAGTCAGAACAAACTGTTCAGATTCTGCGAAACGCCTGCGACCTTGCGAAAATTGAACTCACCACGAAACAAGAAACAACCGTACATTGCCGCCATGAAGGAAAATCGAATACGGTCAGGTTGTCACGTGAAAAATTCGACGAACTGACGCAGGATTTACTGCAACGTACAGCCGATACAACCGAGTTCGTTTTGGAACAGGCCGACCTGCAGTTCAGCGATCTCGACGCAATTGTTTTAATCGGCGGTTCAACGCACATGCCGCAAGTTCATCAGAAACTGCATGAAATTACAGGCCTGATGCCTTACACGCACAAAGACCTGAATCCTCACACTGCCGTTGCTCGTGGTGCCGCTATCCATGCCGCCATTCTCGAAGCGAAGTTCAGAGGAAACGAAAGCGACATGTCCGAGCGGGTAAAGAAAATGCTCGAATCGGTTCACGAAGAAGACGTCAACTCGCACGGACTCGGTGTCGTCGCAATGGATCAGAA
This sequence comes from Thermoguttaceae bacterium, assembly GCA_051660725.1. GTDB lineage: Bacteria > Planctomycetota > Planctomycetia > Pirellulales > Thermoguttaceae > JAVBSX01. The sequence goes on along the minus strand of JBOFQC010000094.1, from coordinate 1,633 downwards.
GTCGAAAAAAGCGATAAACCACATTATGATACCGCGAAACACGACTTTGCCGTTTCAGATCACGCAGACGTTCCAAACGAACAAGGAAAATCAGGAACGAATCAGCGTTCAGGTTCTCGAAGGGGACGCGCCCGATCCAGTCGCTTGCTCACTGCTTGGCAAATGCAAGATCACCGAACTTCCTGCAAATCTACCAAAGGGCGCGCCGATTGAAGTGACTTACGCGTTCGACAAAGCGGGCCGGATAAGTGTTTCCGCAAGGGAAAAAACAACTGGTAAAGTCGCAGCAATTGAGATTGAACGCCGCGGCACACTCAACGATTCCCAAGTTCGTGATTTCACACAACTTGCTTCCGAGTACGTGGTTCAGTAGTTTTTTACGTTTCTTTTGGAAACGAAGAAAAGGCAGGCGACTTTCTCCGAAAGTCGCCTGCCTTATACAAAAATTCCAAAATAATCAAAGACGCTCAGTACATTGTTTCTTCAAATAAAAATGTACAATTAGAGTCTTGCATCCACAACCACTTCTTCAACTGCCTTACCGACATCAACGGTATACTTTTTCGTTCCTTTTACTACATCAATTTCTATCGGAGTGGTGTCAATTGAAGTGTACTGTTCCTCAACATACCGGTAAGTCTGAGGAACTCTCGACGGTTCAGAGGAGCCAGATGGCCTTGGGGGAAGTTTCTCAAGTTTTGTTTTATCAACGACTACTTTGTATTTTCCAGGAACAACACCGTCTTGAGTTCCCCACGTATACATTTTCGCATCGGCACCTGATTCGGAAGTTGACCCTGTGGCCGCCCATTTACTTGTGGAATCAACCGGCTGCAATGAGATAGTGGCGTCACCCAGATTTGCGCCATCTTGTATAACCGTAATTACACAGGGGACCAACGCTGGCATACCGTCTGGACGAGGTTTACCACCACATCCAACTACTACCTGCAAACAAATAAAAATCAACGAAAGGGAAATGGTATTTAATTTTGACATAACAGTTTAATAAAAAATCAGTGAAAACGTACTAAAACAGACAAAAATGATATTATAGAAAAATCTTACCGACTTTCGACATTAGGCATTGGAAAGAACAAACAAAAAACAATACACTTAGCTTGCCAGACATTATTCGACAAACTAAATGTATTGCCTATACCTAAGTTTAAGTGTCATCTAAATTACGGCAAAATAATCCTTCGGCTCCATAGTCTAACTACATGGACTTTGACTCACCACCGTTTGGCGAACCGTAAGCCCCCCAAACGCCATAAGGACTTTGTCCGGAACCATTGTTCAACTGCCCCAGTGTGGCACCGTTGCAATCAATAGTTTCGCTGATGAATCTTACGCTTCCATCGAACAAACCGGCATTTACGCCACCTGTGTGGTTACTCGTAGGTGGCATTAGCCACACTTCTGGATTGTCACCGTTATCGTTTGGCATCGAACAAGCCGGGAAGTTCGGTGGTGTCACAGTGTGAAATCCAGTGTAACCCGGTCGACCATCGTAGAAACGTCCGCCACGGAATGCCTGTTGTGGTTCGTTTGGATGATTCGACGCAGCAGGGTTAATACTGGCTTTAAATGTACTTCGGCTGGCTGGATCGGCAATACTAGTAATGCCACA
>JBOFQC010000093.1:0-3137 GCA_051660725.1 Thermoguttaceae bacterium | reverse complement strand
GCACCACGTCTGGCATCATTCTCTGCTTCGAGTCCGTCAATGCTAAGGAGCGGCGAAACATTACCGAGTTTTCTGATAAGAGCGACGTTTTCGTCGGTCAGGAACTGTGCGTTTGTGATTATTTGAAAATAACACTCAGGATGTTTTTCAATTAGTTCCCAAATACGCGGGTACAGAAACGGCTCACCGCCGAGCAGCGTATGAAAATAAACGGACTGCTTGGCAGCCTCTTTTATTGCTTTGTCAACGACGTCATACGGAAGCGAATCCGGCTTCCCTTTCGAAGCTATCCAACATCCGCGGCAGGTTAAATTGCATGCGTTTGTAAGAGCGAAAAACAGAAACGGCGGAAATAGCTCGCCTTTTTTAACGCGTTTATAATAAGCACGGAGTGCGAACAGCCCTTTCCAGACCCACAGCCGTGCGGCTTTATAATTCAGTCGCGGTGAAACTTCTGTTAACGTTCTGTAAGCAAATCGAAATAACACTAAAGAAGTATGTTGTTAATAGTTCAGGGCGAAAACCCGGAAGTTGCGTGGGGTACCGAAACGCTTACTGCTTGTACGGAAAATTACATCAAGCTGTTCCCGCTACGCCATAATTTTACTTCTTCTACAACAGATTGCAAGAGCTTAAGTGGGTCGGAACCAATTGCCTGAAAATATTTTTGAACTTGACCGGAACCTTGCGGCAAAGCGACAAAACAAGAAAAGCGGTAAAGTTTTCCTTCGTCGCCCCAGGTTTCCAGACTCGATTCCGTTGCTCCCAACTGGTTATGAAGCATCGTTTCAAGAGTAGAAAAATCGGCAGATTTCTTCGGTGTATTTTTAACAGATGAATAACCAGCTGTTGAAATGTTACTGTTATTACTGTTATTAATATTGTAATTTCGGGCATTATTGCCTTGAATCACTTGGCTGACTCCGGGGCCGTTCACCTGAATAGCTTGGTTAGCCTGGTTAGTTCTCAATCCTGCATTAGCATAATGAGCAGAATCTGGATAAACCGTTTCGTTAATATCGGTGTTCGTTTCTGAATCATCATCGTCAGAAACATCTTTCCGGTACTCAACATCCGGTTCTGATTTGTTTTTTCCGGTAAAAAAAGCGACGCACCGTTTAACGGTCACAAATGCTTTTTCATTTCCCTTTGGTAAAAACTTCCAGCAAACAGCAATGCTTGGAATCGACACAAGTGCGACGATTACAAACATTGAACGTAAAAAAACGACAAAAGGTGAATCAGAACGGTGCAAAATCTCGCTCCTTAAGCGAAAGTATACCGTAACTCGGCATGGCGGGAACCTGCAGTTGAACAGTATAGTTAAAATACAACACTATATAAGTAATAATAAGCTAAAGTCGAATAGACTTCGAAAATAACTATTTTGTGCTGGAAGATTATCGGTTTTGATTATTTGTGTCAAGTCGAGTATTTGATAAAATCGGAAAAAGCAGAACTGTATTTCTGTACTATCCAGCTTTTTTAAGGTAAAATCTTTATTATGCAACGAAAAGTAACCTAAGTTTAATCAAGTGAAATTGTTTATACTGCGCGTGGTCAATGTGTTGTAGTTTACTCGCTTTTCAAACTCTTGCTTTTTCCGCAAGTGTAAAGAAAGAAAACTGTTGTTTAATAGCAACGCAAGGTATAATATTTTAGCAGGCTTTTGCTGTCCCAGTAGTAGTTTTTTAAGGTTAGCGTTCAAACAAATATTAGTGCAATGATCGGTAATGTTTCTTTAAGAAAAAAGTTTTGTTTTGGTTTAAGCGTAATTGTTGTTCTCTTTGCTATTTTGCTCTTCTTAAGCCTTCGTGAAATACGCCGAGTTGCAAAGATTACAGAAAAAGCAAACATTACGGCTTCAGATACGAAGTCAACGCAACCATCACAGCAAAATGAGTCGGCAGCTACTCAGACTGCTCCAAGTGGTACGGAAAAACCGGCAAATACCGACAATTCAGCCGCTCCGAAGTCGGCCTCTGATACGCCAGCCCCGAATGCTTCGGTTGCAACACAAGCTCCTGCAGCTTCAAATGCAACTTCAGTCGACGCTTCCAAAGTCTCCAGTTTAACAAGCGACGTTAAAAAATACAGACGAAACGCAACAATAAGAGTAGCAGTTACTGGCGGAATCTGCATTCTACTTGTGATAATTGTTGGAAATACAATTTCTCTCAGTATTGTAAGAAGAATACAAGCCGGCGAAAAAGCCATGAAAAAAATGGCTGAACAAGGCGACTGCGACGTGAAATTTAGCAGCGAAATGGAATCCGAAAGTGACGAAATTGGTTGCTTAATCCGCTCTATCAGTACCGTTGCCAAAGAATTCAGAGACATTGCAAAATTGGCCGACGACATGGCTAACGGAGATTGGACCGTTTCAGTCGAACCGAAAAGCGATAACGATTCTTTACGGATCAATCTTGGTAAATTACTTACCCAAGTTAACGTCGCACTCGGAAAAGTCGGCGGTTCGGTTGAACAGGTCGCAAGTGGAGCTAATCAGGTTGCCAGCGCAAGCGTGAGTCTTTCTAACGGGGCAATGCAGTCAGCCTCAAGTTTGGAAGAAATTTCTGCCACAATGAGCGAAATGGGGGGCCAAACCAATAAAAACGCCGAAAGTGCTGTTGAAGCGAATAAACTTGCACAACAAACGAACAATGCCGCAAGTAACGGACAAGGCATGATGGATAAAATGGTCAACTCAATGCAGTCGATCACCAAAAACGCTTCGGAAGTTCAAAAGGTTATCAAAGTTATTGATGACATTTCATTCCAAACGAACCTCCTCGCTCTAAACGCCGCAGTTGAGGCAGCCCGAGCAGGAACTCACGGAAAAGGTTTCGCTGTCGTTGCCGAAGAAGTACGTAATCTCGCCGCAAGATGTGCAAAAGCGGCTGCTGAGACCACGCACATGATCGAACAGAATAATAAACAGATAAGTGAAGGTGCCGAAATTGCAATGCAAACAGCCGGCACGCTTAACGAAATTCTCGATTATTCAAAGAAAACGTCTGATCTCATAAGTGAAATAGCAGTTGCGAGCAATAATCAGGCACAAGGTGTCGGACAAATCTCGCACGCTTTGCAGCAAATTGATGCCGTCACGCAGCAGAATACCGCAAGTGCAGAAG
>JBOFQC010000092.1:0-8509 GCA_051660725.1 Thermoguttaceae bacterium | reverse complement strand
CTAAAAAAGGTTCGGAACTAGTGGTGTCAATATTTCCTTCTGCGACCAATTTCAATTGCGGCTCAGTTGTGTTTTTGGCATCAAGCTCGATTAGAAAAATGTTTCCCGAGTCTGAAGCAAGGAACATTTTGTTGTTGTCGCAAAGCGGATTAGATGTGATTTTGCCGTTTAGCGTAAGTGATTGCATGCAGCTAAGTTCAGAGTCTCCGGTTATGTTGGAATCCGGCGTTTCTGGAGTGGCAGTTGCATCTGATTCGCCGCGATTTAGAGAGTACAGTTTCAGTGATGCACCGGCTTTGTTTGCGGAATCGAAAACAACAATGTTGTTATCAAAAATGACCGGTGTGGTTTTTATTGTGCCAGGTTGGTGCCCTAAATAATAACTTGCAACTTTCGAGTCCGAATTGCTGGTGTCAAAACCCAAAGGAACGGAGTACACACTTGTTTTATCAGCGAACAGCAAAATTCGGTTGTTATTTAGGTCAACAACTGGTGCCACGCACACTTTTTGAGGTAATTGTAAATAGCCGGTTGATTTTCCAGACGTGGCGTCAAATTTGAATAATTTACCTGATTCGGTAACGGCCAACAAAAAAGAAGAGGTTCGGTTTGGTGTCAATTTTGTGAAAAAACACGGTTCACCAATCTGGCACACGTAGATCACGTCACCCGTACTGGCGTCAAGTTTCAGCAGCTCCCAATTCTCGTAATTTACCACGAATAAATCATTTGCGTCAGTGTTGTTGTTTGCACTCTCAGAATCAGAACCGGGTACTTGTGAAGAAATAATTGCTGGCGTCTTTGCGGTGTCAATTGCATTTCCGCCTACGTTTTTCCTCCAGATGATTTTTCCGTCTACACTGTTTATTGCGAAAACTGAACCAGCCGCATACACGTAAATGTTATTAGTGTTTCCACTTGCGTTTTGGGCGTTGTAGCCGAGATTCTGTTTGGACGATTTTTTTCGATAAGCAAGAATTTCTATTCCGACTGGTAGTACAACATCCTGGCTGGTAAGAAGTTGAGAATATTCTTCTTTTGATAATACTGTTAACGGTTTTTCAATGAATTTAATTGTCCCTTTTTCGTAATAACTGATTTTTTTCATCAAATTGATAAAAATGGCGTCATCTTCCACTCCGGGATATTCTTGTTTCAATGACGTCATGACTTCGTACGCCAAGTGAATTCCAGATTCATCAGCTGAAGCATTTTTGCCAATAAGCGATTCCACTTTTGATACCGTTTCCGCAAGCCGCGTTTCTTTAGCCAGCTCACGTTTGGTATAATCAATGTCCGCTTGTGATTTCTGAAGCCGGCTTACCGGTTGAGAAGAAGCAGGCACATGTTTTTGTACCAGTAGCAGCGCTTCTTCGACAAGCGCGAGTAGTTTTTCGTCTTTCTTTTTTCTCGCTGAGTCGGCAAGGTTCTCGGCAATTGTCGGTAACATTGCAGTGATTTCCGCTTGTGCTTCTTCACGGTAATCTGGTTCTAATATGATTACAGCGATTTCGTTTTTTGCCGTTTCCAATGCGCCAGGCCAGTCCGTTTTTTGTTCGACCACGATTCGCATCTTGGACAAAGAACGCCTGATAACCGCTTTGGAAACGTCTTGATGATTAGGGAATTTTTCCAGAAAAGTCGTGTACGCTTCAACCGCTTCGGCATATTTTCCAGAATTATTAGCGGTGTCACCTGCTTTCATGTATTCGTCGGCACCATGTCTGTAAATTGAATAGTACAACACAGCAGCAAAAAGAAGGAGCAGAAGCGTGCCTGTTCCGCCGTATAATAATAACTTGGATTCCCACGGATTCTGTTTTTGCTGGCGAAACGCTTTGTTTCCCTTCATAAAAACGGCTGGAATGTTGGAATCTGAAGAAATTGAACCTGCTGCTCGAAACGGATCATTAGAAAATTGGTCGCCCGAAAATTCGTTACCGAGATTTTTATTTAAATCCGCAAATTCATCCAATTTCTGGCCAGTAACGGAATTTCCACTTGTTTTGTTTGAATTTTGTAATTCCTGCAAAACGGAATCTGCTGCCTCACGTGACAAAACCCCTTTTTCAACAAGTCGGTCAGCAAGCTTGTTTGGCATGACTGGTTTTGACGCCTGTAAAAATTTTCCGTGCAACGACTCCGCAAGTTCGGGAGAAATCAGGTTCTTTTTGGTCAGTAATTTTATATAAATTTCGGTTGAACTCATATCTTTTGTGTTCTGGTGTATTCATTTAACACAATTACGTGTTATATTCTTGGCTGTTTGTCCGTTAATTGTAGTCAATGCAGCGCATAGTCGCAATACGTCAGGGGATGAACAGGGGACCTGCCGTCCAGGCAATACGCTTCGCGTTAATTAAATCGCCTCCCGTTGGTCAGCTCGCTTTTGTTGCCGATTCGCTTTTGTTGGCGGATCGCTTTTTTTACCTGTTTACCTTGCATAATTATTTTTTTGGTGATCGTTAAATGTCACGTTTTGGTTTAGATTGGTTCATTTTAGCTTTGGGCGGAGTAATTCTGCTCGCGTATTTTGTGCCGCAGCCTGGAGCTGTTCGTGGGCCGGTGTCGCCGCACGATTTGTGCAATTACGGCGTTTCGTTTATCTTTTTCTTTTACGGACTCGGCCTAAGTTGGCGGAAATTCGTCGAAGACCTCGAAAACTGGCACATGCAAGTGGTTGTGCATTTTTTCACATTCCTTGCGTTTCCCTGCTTGGTTTTGGCTTGCACGAAATTTTGCGAACCGTTCAATCCGCAGGAAATCTGGATCGGAATATTCTTTTTAGCAGCATTGCCTTCAACGGTAACGTCTTCCGTTGTAATGGTTTCAATTGCGAAAGGTAATGTTCCGGCAGCGATATTTTGCGCAAGTATTTCAAGCGTTCTAGGGCTTCTTGTAACCCCGCTCTGGATGAGTTACTACTTGTCAAACGCTTCGTTCAACTTCGATCTTTGGGCAACTGTTCGGACGCTAATTATTCTCGTCTTGGTTCCAATCGTCGTCGGAATGGCGTTGAACAAAAAGTTCGGTACATTATACCAACCGTACAAGAAAACTGTGCAGTTTTTGGACCAGCTAATTGTACTCATGATTGTCTACGTTGCATTTTGCGAATCGTTTATTGAAAAAGTTTTCAGTGCGATTAATGTCGTTTATCTGGCAACGCTTTTCGTCGAAATGATCGCATTGTTCGTAATCATTTACAGCCTGATATTTTTGGTTTGTCGACTGTTAAAATTCAACCGTGATGATACAATAACGACGTTGTTTTGCGGCTCGAAAAAATCGGTTATGCACGGCACAGCAATGGGCAAAATCATTTTTGCCGGTAACCCGGCTGTTGGTATAATATTGTTGCCAATAATGGTTTATCACGCACTTCAGCTCGTGATTATTAGTGTTATCGCAGTTCAATACGGTAAACAGAAACCCAATTCAGAAACTTGACATCTGACCCCTGACACTTGACGCACTTGTGTAAAATGGAAATTTACGGAATAATTGGCGGAATCGGCAGCGGAAAAAGTACCGTTGCGCAGCAGTTCGTTGAACTGTTCGGTCAGGATTGCGTAAAAATTTTGTCAGCGGACAATGTCGGACACGAAGTGTTACTTTTAGACGCTGTAAAAAACGAAGCAAAAAAACGTTGGGGAGACGTAATTTTCAACACCTCCGGCGAAATTGATCGGAAAAAACTTGCCGAAATTGTGTTCGCTCCAAATGAAACCGCAAAAGCAGAACGCCGTTTTCTCGAAGAACTTACGCATGATCGAATCGCTGATATATGCTTGGAAAAAGTCGAAGAATACCGCAACAATAATGTGAAAATTGTAATTCTCGACGCTCCGCTGCTTTTGGAGACGAAATGGAGCCGATTTGTGACGAAAATTATTTTCGTTGACACTCCCGAAGCTGCACGGCTGGAGCATGTAAAACAACGCGGTTGGTCTCTCGAAGAACTACGTAACAGAGAAAAAGCCCAATTGTCACTCGACGAAAAACGTGCCAGAGCCGACATTTGCATTGAAAATTACGATTCGCTGGAAACCTTGAAAGAAAAAATATTAAAGATAGGTGAGCAGGGGACCTGCCGTCCAGGCGTTACGCTCCGCGTGAAGTAAATCGCCTCCCGTTAGTCGGCTTGCTACACACCCATTTACCTATTCACCTATTCACCTATTCACCTATTCACCTGTTCACCTTCCACCTTCCACCTTCCTACCCACACTTACCATGTTTGTTGTTCTTGTGTATGTACATGTCATCCCGGAATTTGCAGAGGATTTTAAGCAAGCGTCACTGGCAAACGCCGCTGAATCGGTCAAAGAGCCGCTTTGTGACGGATTCGAGGTGCTCCAACAAAATGACGACCCCACACGGTTCGTTTTAATCGAGACCTACAAAAGCGAAGCAGGTTTTGCCGCACATAAAGAAACTGCACATTACGAAAAATGGCGAGTTACAGTTGAACCGTGGATGAGCGAACCACGAAAAGGTGTTAAACATACTTCGTATTAGTGTCGGATGCCGCGTGTTTCTCGACAATTTGAACGGTTTTTTCGACGTCAATTTGCATCTGCTGAATAAGTTCGGATACAGATTCGAATTTTACGATTTCGCGGATCGGAGCCAAAAAGTCGAGGTGAACTTGTTTTCCGTATAAATCGCCGTTGAATCCGACAAGAAACGACTCGATTTTCAGCCAATCTTCGCCGAAAGTCAGGTTTCCGCCGATACTTGTCGGAGCAGGAAACGACTTACCGTCAAAGTGGCAAACGCAAGCGTAAACGCCCGACTTGGGGATAAGTGTTTCAATGTCGGCAAGGTTTATCGTTGGAAATCCAAGCGTTCGACCACGTTTTTCACCTTCAACAACGGTGCCGGTAATCCGGTACGGTTCGGTGAGCATCATTGCGGCGATGTCTGTTTTTCCTTCACGTAAAAGTGACCTGATTCGACTGCTTGAAATCATACAGCCGTGTTCGTAAACCGGCTCAACAATTTCAACAGAGATTCCGGCAGAATTACCGAGTGTAAGAAGTACGTCGGCATTTCCGAGTCTGTCTTTACCGAAAGTGAAGCTGCTGCTTTCGATTACACCGCTGGCATTTATTTTTCCGACAATGATTTGGTCGAAAAATTCTTCGGCAGTAAGTGCCAATAAATCGACGTTTGTTTTGAGTACTAATAATGCATCAAGCTGGAATTTTTCGAGTAATTCGACTTTTCTTTCGAAAGTGCAAAGAGACGTTGCAGCAAACTGAGGATGAAGAACAGCAGCCGGCGGCGGGTCGAAAGTAATAGCAATTGCCGGACAATTGAGTTTTTCGGCCAATTCTTTAACCCGTTTCAGAACTCGTGCGTGCCCAAGATGCACACCATCAAACTTACCAATGGAAAGCACAGCACCTTGCAAATCAGAAAGTTTCGGAGTCTGAACTGACTCGTCACGAATAACAAGCATGAGTAATACTGAAGCCGTATGAGAATTCAGGAAGAAGCCAAAAAAACAGGTTTTCCGAAGGTATACCGGCGGAATAAACCGAAAAATGAACCCAGCTTCGGCAAAAAAAGCGCCCTAAGGGAGTCGAACCCTCAATTACAGCTTGGGAAGCTATCGTGTTACCGCTACACTAAGGGCGCGTCCTAAAGTTATACTGTACACGCCATTAAACGGCAGTTTCCTGCTTTCCCCAACGGGAAAAACAGGCGTTTGGTAATCAAATCAAACGTCAACTCAATGACAACGTACTGCATAATATAAAGAGTCGGGGCGACAGGATTTGAACCTGCGACTTCCTGCTCCCAAAGCAGGCGCGCTAGCCAGGCTGCGCCACGCCCCGTCCTTAATCTTGCCACGAATGGCAATAATCGGAGTATTTTACACTACATAAAACGTATTACAAGCGGGGCTTGATTTTTAATGTGACTAAAGGTACGCTAAAGGTTAATCAACGTCAGCGTATAACGCTAAACACCTTAATACTGTACGTTGCCAATATATTGAATTTTACTCGCTTGGCAAACTCTTGCTTATCCCGCAGGGCAAAACAAGAAAAACTGTTGTTTAATGACCACGCATGATATAATGACTGAAAAGATTGATATTCGTTCAGAACAAGACTGGAATCCAATTATTGAGAAGACGATTTTCGCTCTCGTCAGTGGAAAACTGGTTGTAATACCAACAGAAACCGTTTACGGCTTGGCAGCGGTAATAAATGATCCGACCGCTTTGGATCGTCTTTTCGCAATCAAGGAGCGTGCGCCAAATAAACCGATAACAGTCGCGGTTTCCAGTTCTGAAAAAATTCTTGATCTGCTGCCAAATTTGAACGATTACCAAAAACGGCTTGTCAGGCGTTGTTTTCCTGGTCCGATAACTCTTGTTTTGCCAGCCGACGGACCGGACAGTTTTTTACACGAATTGCCGGAATCGGTGCAAAATCAGGTGGTTTCCGAGTTTCAAGGAAAAAAATACGTCGGTTTTCGGGTTCCGAATAACATGTTTACGCAGCAGGTTCTGCTTCGCGTGGACGAGCCGATACTTTTATCCAGCGCTAACAAAAGCGGTGATGGTGATCTGGATAATGTTGACGAAATACTTGATTCGCTTGGAAATGACCAGAATATTCCAATTGCCATTTCTGACGGTTCGATTAAAGGCCGCAAACCTTCAACGGTTGTTCGGGTAGACGAAAACGAAATAAAAATTCTTCGGGAAGGAGCGGTTTCCAAGTCGGCAATTGATCGGCTGACCGCCAAAATCGTGATTTTCGTCTGTACCGGCAACACGTGTCGCAGCCCAATGGCCGAGGCTATTTGCCGAAATTTGCTGGCGGAAAAACTGAAATGTGACCAAGACGAGCTGGAAAATCGCGGTTACGTAATAATGTCCGCTGGAACTTCGGCAGTGGAAAATTGTCCGGCAAGTTCCAATGCGAAAATGGTGATGCAGCTTCGCGGCATGTCATTGGCCGACCACCTTTCGCAACCTATATCGGAAACTCTTGTTAAATTTGCGGACCAGATTTTCGCGCTGACACGAAATCACAGGGGGGCGATTTTGTCGCAGTGGCCGAGTGCGGACACAAGACTTGCGGTTCTGCGAACGGACGGCGGTGACGTTGACGACCCATTTGGGGGTAGCATGTCTGTTTACGAAAAATGTGCCAACCAGATTGAAGACGAAATCGTCAAACGCCTGGATGAGATTTTGTAGGAAACGGTACCCGCCGACTTACGTCAGCGGCTCGCTGTTTTCTGACGTCTGAAACCTGAAGTCTAACGTCTAAAAATTACATTTTGCCAACTTCTGTGAAAGACGGGTGATACAGAGAAAGTTGGTTTTTCCAGCATTCGGAGTCGACCTTTGTGAGGAGGATTTTTCTTGCGTGACCGATCAATTTGCATGCGGACTCGGAAAGGCTTTCTGCTCTCGGTGAAAACGTCTGTTCAGCTTTGGCCGAAGCTACCCAAACCGGAACGACAACGCCGAACAGCAGAATAACGAAAGCTGAGTAGATGGTTTTACGCACGACGGAGAACATGACTTCAATTCCTTTCTGTTTTGTTTTCTTATGTGAAAGTAAGATTTATTTCCTTCCCTACTATGAAATGGAAAACGGCGCGAGATTTGCGACATTGTATGAAAAAATTTTTTTCTCCGTTTTTTCGAGGCTTTTTTTGAAAAAATTTTGAAGTATAATTAAAGTTTGTGACTGGAGAACAAACGTAAATCAACAAAAAATTAATATTTGCCGTGCCAAAGTTTGTACTTGCTTTAAAGCAATCAGATACAGCGGCGTACAGTATGAGAGGTAAAATGACAAGAACAGCACGAAACTTTCTTTTTCTATTTCTATGTTTCTTGGGCTTTTGCAGCGTTGCTTCTGCGCAGATAAAATACCCGAGTCCACATAAATCGGACGACGCCGACGTTTTCTTCGGGGTAACAGTTGCCGACCCGTACCGCTGGATGGAAGAGAGTTCGCCAGAGCTGGATAAATGGATTGCCGAGGAAAACGAAATAACGCAGAATTATTTCAACCAGATTCCGAACCGTGACGCGCTCCGTGAAAAAATTACTGAAGTTATAAATTACCCAAAGTACTCGCTCCCTTGGACGAAAGAGGGTAAATTGTTCTTCTTTAAAAATAACGGACTGCAAAACCAGTCGGTTCTTTACGTCGTTGACGACTTTTCAAAAAAAGCTGACGGTTCGTTGAAAGATTTCGCTTCTATTAACTCAGAAGCAAGAGTGCTGCTTGATCCGAACAAATTGTCGGAAACCGGAACCGTTGCGCTCGGCAGTATGGCAATTTCCAAAAACGGAAAACTACTCGCTTTCGGACTCGCAAAAAGCGGTTCTGATTGGAACGACATTCAAGTGCTCGACATTGATTCCGGCAAATTTTTGGTAGATAAGGTGGAATGGGCAAAATTTACCGGAATTTCCTGGGACGGTGACGGATTCTATTACAGCCGTTACGACGCGCCGGAAGAC
>JBOFQC010000091.1:0-2934 GCA_051660725.1 Thermoguttaceae bacterium | reverse complement strand
GTTCTGGAATACCGGAAACGGTGAAATTGGTAACAACGGCGTTCACTACTTCGACCTTTGTCGTTGGGCAATGAATGTGCAGCATCCTGACAGCGTGATTTCTTTTGGTACGCGGTTCGTGAAAGACAAGGAAAACAATTACAAAGATCAGGCAGATGCACCGAATCTTCATTTCGTGCTTTACGATTTCGGCGGCATCCCGTTGATTTACGAGGCTTGTGCAATTGCCGGGCCGAGACCCGATTGGATTCCACGTGAAGAAGCGGAATTTTTTACCGAGCAGGGAGTGATTCGAGGTTTGAAATTCTTTCCGTACAAGCAGTCGGGTAACTTTTTCGACCTTGAGGAACCAGTTGATATTGAAGTTGCCGATTTCACACCGCCGGAACAAGGTGGCCCGTTTGGCAACTTTATAAATGCTATTAGAAATAGAGACTCGGTCAAGCTCAACGCACCGATAAGTGAAGGGCATTATTCAACCGCTGTTTGCCACTGGGGCAACGCCGCATACAGGGCCGGGGAATCCGGCGAGCCGACTCCGCTCGACAAAATCCAGGAAAAAATGGGAAATTGTCCGATCATGAACGAAGCGATTGATCACGTGATGAAGAACGCTTTAAGCCAGTTGCCGGGCGTGAAAGCGGAAGATATTCCGTTCAAAATCGGACCGAAACTCGAAATTGACGCGGCAAAAGAACAGTTTGTAAACAATGCCGAGGCTGATGTTTTTCTTACCCGTAAACCACGTAAAGATTTTGAAGTACCGGTGTTTTAACAACGCGGAAGTTCTGCTGCGCTTTACTCCCGGCTCGTAAAAAGAAACTGGTTTTAAATCAAATTCATTGTACAAAGCAAAACAATCCATTTTTGTCGGGGTTTGGTTATATACCGGAGCCCGGCATGGGCGGTGCGCTTCGCGTGAAGTGTTCCGCCTCCCGTTGGTCGGCTCTGTTCCCGAGTTTTCAATGTTTAATGCTGATTATCTTCAGCTAACCCTAAATTGGAAAACATGCAGTTTATACCAGGCGACAGTATATATGCTGTACAACGGCACAAACAGAAAATCAGCCCAAGCTACTCAAACCAACTTTTTTGACATGAGTAAAAATACAGAAAACGTATCTTCGGAATTTGTAGAACAGCGAAAATTAACCAGACGCGAACTTTTACGAAACAGTACTTATGCCGGACTCGGTATTATTGCGGCTGGAAGCACTTTGACGAATTTAAATGCGTCGCCTCAACATGGCGCAGCACCAGCATCCCCAACACCGGGAGCCACTCCGGCTCCGCAAATCGCACCGGCAAATCCTCTGATGATGAATCCGCCGCGATTACCGGTGCCAAAGAATCCGGAACGTGTTCACGCCGTAATCAAGCCGGATAACTTGTCACTCGTCAGAAATCGTGACTACTGCACAAGATGTGGCAGTTGCGTAAACTACTGTAATCGGTATTGCACCGTGCATGGTTTCCGTTCGTCTGAAGGACGTGACTCGTGCATAAATTGCGGACAGTGTTCAAATTTGTGCCCAACTCAAGCGATTACAGAACGGCCAAATTTTGCTGAGTTTCAAGCGGCAATAAATGACCCGGACAAAATTGTCATTGCAACCACTTCGCCGGCGGTAAGACTCTCAATTGGCGAAATGTTCGGTCTAAGACCCGGTACATTTGCGGAAGGCCAAATGGTTGAGGCGTTGAAAAAATTAGGTTGCGATTACGTTCTTGACACGACTTTCGGGGCCGACTTGACCGTGATGGAAGAATCGGCGGAATTTGTCGAGCGTTTGAAAAACAAGCCGGACGCCGAATATCCGCTCTTCACGAGCTGCTGTCCGGCTTGGGTACGATTCGCGGAACTCTTTGCGCCACAAGTTTTACCTCACATTTCGAGCACCAAAAGTCCGATAATGATGCAGGGAGCGACTATAAAAACGTTTTTTGCCGAAAAAAATAAAATCGACCCGAATAAAATCGTTACAGTCGCTATAACCCCATGCACAGCCAAGAAAAGCGAAATAAAACGTGCTGCATCAAACACGTTGGGTTCGCAATCTGGATTTGATGGAATAAACGAAATCGACATTGCATTAACATGTCGCGAATTGGGTTATCTTATTCGGAACGCTAAAATGGATTTTCGCCGTTTAACCACAGCCGAATTCGATCCGATTATGGGACGAGGTAGTGCGAGCGGTCTCGGATTCGGTCAATCCGCCGGCGTTGCCGAATCGGTTCTAAGAACTGCGTATTTTATGTTAAACGGAGAAAAAGCTCCGGCGCACGTTACACAAAGTACGCCAACGGGCAACATTCAGACTGCGTGGGTGGAACGTGTCGGTTTCGGACGTGTTCCCAATGTGCGACAAGCGACAGTCGATTTCAAAGACCGCCAAATTCGTGTTGCAATTGTTGAAACAACCGGCAGCTTACGAACACTGCTCGACATGATTGAAAATGACGGCGAAAAATTCGATCTGGTCGAAGTTATGAGTTGCATCGGAGGATGTATGGGAGGGGGCGGCCAACCGATTCCAAACAGAATGGAACGTAGTTTTGCGATGAAAGTCGGTTCAGATGCCAACAAAATTCGCGATTCTTACGAAAATCCTGATATTGCAGATATTTACAACGATTTTTTTGAAAAACCTTTAAGTGAAAAATCTTTATCGTTATTGCATTACAAAAGCTAAAAGGTAACAATATCAAAAGGATTGTTTTCGAGATAAAAAATATTTATTTTTACTTTTAGATGAGCTTAGTCAACAAACTCAAAACGCTGTTACTTCAGTCGGTAAAATCACGAAAAATCTTTTCACCGCTCGGGTTAACATATTTCGGACTTTTTTTTATCGCACTGTTTGGAGTAATGGCGCTTATATACACAGGCGTCCAGTCCAACAAGGTTTCACAGGAAAGCATAACCAAGCT
>JBOFQC010000090.1:0-8438 GCA_051660725.1 Thermoguttaceae bacterium | reverse complement strand
ACATAGCGAACTGCGACGGTTTGCCCGGCTTCGGATTCTTCGTCGACGAAATCTTTATGTCACCAATCGTACCGCAAAGTGTCACCTCGGCCTTGTCTTTCAGCCGCACCCCTTCGTAGTTCGTGTGGCTACGGAACATCTCGAACATTTGTTCGTACTGCCCCATTGGATTACACGTCAGGTAAAAACCGAGAACTTCTTTTTCGTAAGTTGATTTTTCCTTATCATTCCACTCCTCGATTTCCGGCAGACCTGGCACAATACTCGTCGCCGCCGAAGAAATTGCAGCGGTATCTTCTTCCTCGCCAAAAGAACCGAACAGACTTTTTTGACCGGTTTTTCTATCTGACGCCGCCGTTTGACCGGACTTGAAAGCACGTTCAAGCACTTGCGTCAATTGCGATCTTTTGCACCCGAAAGAGTCAAGTGCGCCCGCTTTGATAAGAGTCTCGAGGGTGGATTTCGTACATTGAGTCGGATCAATCCGCTGACACAAATCGAAAATATCATGGAACGGTCCGTTTTTCTCACGCTCTGCACTAATCGCATCAGCAGCACTTTCACTACATCCTTTAATTGCGGACATGCCGAAAATAATTTTGCCGTCTCGCACCTTGTATTCGCGGAACGACTTGTTCACATCAGGCGGCACCACTTCAATTCCCATTCGTGCGCAATCTTCGATGTGTTCAACAGTTGCATCTTTTTTCGTGAAGTTTCTACCTGAAATATCACCGCAAAGAAGTGCGGCCATGAATTCAACCGGGTAATGCGCTTTCAAATACGCCGTCATGTACGCCACCAAAGCGTAAGCAGTCGAGTGAGACTTGTTAAAGCCGTACCCGGCAAACTTTTTGATCAGCTCGAATAATTCCGCCGCTTGCGTTTCAGTGAGACCGTTTTCGGCTGCACCTTTGACAAAATCGGCATGAAACTTGTTTATCAGGTCTTCTTTTTTCTTGCTGATCGCTTTAATACAGGAGTACGAACTGGCAAGCGGAATTTTGCCGAGCCGATTAAGAATCCGCATGATCTGCTCCTGATAAACCATGACGCCGTTGGTTTCTTCGAGTACGTCTTTCATCACCGGGTGTAAGTACTCTGCCTGACGGCGTTTATGCTTGACGTCTACGTATTGGTCAACCATCCCCCCCTCGAGAGGACCAGGTCGGTACAGCGCAAGAGTAGCAATGATATCACGGAAGTTATCCGGCTTCATGCGTTGTAATAATTCTCTGATACCGCCGCCTTCAAGCTGAAATACGCCTTTGGTTTCGCCGCGGCAAAGCAGCTCAAAAGTCGGTTTATCGTCCAACGGAAAACTATACGGATCAATAACTTCTCCGCCGTGCGTTTCCTTGATGATCTCAATTGCGTTTGCGAGAATCGAAAGGTTGCGAAGCCCCAAAAAATCCATTTTCAGCAAACCGGCCTTTTCGACATCACCCATTGCCCACTGGGTTACGATATCTTCCTTGTCCTTGATTCTCTGAAGCGGAACGTATTCGGTAATCGGCTTGTCCGCAATAACAACAGCGCAGGCGTGCGTTCCGGCATTGCTAGCGAGTCCTTCAACCGCTTTGGCGAAATCAATCAGTTCCTTTACTTCGCCGTTTTCTTCATAAATCGTACACAGCTCAGCACTTTGGTCAAACGCTTTTTTCAGCGTCATTTTCGGAGCTTCCGGCACGAGCTTAGTGATATCATTAACGGCACCAATTGGGATACCAAGCGCACGGCCAACCGCTTTTATTGACGCCTTCGCAGCCATTGTGCCGAAAGTGCCAATCTGCGCAACGTTTGATTCACCGTATTTTTCCTTGACGTAATCAAGGATTTCGCCGCGTCTTAATTGGTCGAAATCGATATCAATATCAGGTGCCTCGATTCGGTTTTCATCCAGAAACCGTTCAAACAGCAAGTCGAAATCAAGTGGACATACGTGCGACATATTAAGCGCAAAACATACCAACGCGCCGACGCCGCTACCTCTGGCGGTCCTGTGAATACCGCGTTCTTCAGCTACACGGACGAAATCCCAGACGATTAAAAAGTAGTTCGGAAATCCGAGCTTTTGAATTACCGAAAGCTCGCGGTCCAATCGATTCATCACTTCTTCTGAGAATTCACCGTTTTTGTACCGCTTCGGATTATTTGCGTATCGTTTTTTTAACCCTTCAAGGCAGAGATGACGCAAATATTCGTCAGAAGTGTAGCCTTCAGGCGGCGTGAAAACCGGGAAGTAGCGTTTGCCAAGTTCCAAGTCGCAATCACATCGGTCAGCAATTTCCTGACTGCGTAAAACGGCGTCACGTTGGTTCGGCAATGCACGGAGCATATCTTCGCCGCTACGAAAATAAAACTTGTCGCTGTCCATTCGCATCCGTTTCACATCTGAACGGAACTTGCCCGTATTTAAACAAAGCAACAGGTCTTGTGCCGGTGCGTCAGTCAAGTCGATGTAATGCACATCGTTTGTCGCAACTGTTTGAATACCAAATTCTTCGGCAATTGGCACCGAATGTTCAAGCACGATTTTTTGAAGCTCCAATCCGTGGTCCTGAAGCTCTATGTAATAGCGGTCACCGAACAATTCCTTGTACCACTTCGCGATGTTTTTTGCCCGCTCGAAATTATCCGACTCACCGTCAAGAATCATTCTCGCAAATTCACTGGAAGCGCAGCCGCTCAGGCAAATCAGCCCTTCGTTATGTTCTTCCAAAAGCTGCCGGTCAATTCGCGGCTTGTAATAAAATCCTTCCGTGAAAGCCGCCGAACCCAATTTCAAAAGATTCTGGTAACCAGTACGATTAATCGCAAGAAGTGTAAGGTGATAACTCGTGTCCTTCCGCGAACCGCCGGCTTCAAGCGATTTATCGAATCTGCTTCCCGGTGCAATATACGCTTCGTAACCGATAATCGGCTTTATTCCTTTGTCACGGGCCTTTTGATAGAACTCAAGTGCGCCAAATAAGTTACCGTGATCGGTCAGGGCAAGTGACGTCATTCCGAACTCTTTCGCACGTGATATCAGAGAATCAATCCTAGCGGCTCCGTCAAGCAGCGAATAATGTGAGTGCGTATGCAAATGCACAAATGGCACCTGTGTTGTGGCACCATTACCAGCTGAACCGGGCTCGGACTTTGATACCACTTCTTCGGTTACTGGTTCGTCATACTCGTCTTCAATGACGTCAATATCAAAATCTTCTTCAAGTATATCTGTAGACATGTGATTTTTATACTATATTTTTTGGCTCACGGCCTTCAAGAACGGCGATTAAATTCTCGGCGGAATCCATGCCCATTGCGTTCAACGCTTCACTTGTGTACGCTCCGATGTGTGGCGTCAGCACGAGATTGGGAATTCCTTCAAACTTTCCAATTTCCGGCGGCTCATTTTCGTAAGCGTCGAGACCGGCACCGCCGATTTTGTGTTCCTGAACCGCTTCAAGCAGTGCGGCTTCGTCAACAATCTCCCCACGTGAAGTGTTTACAATAATCGCTGTATGCTTCATCACCGCAAGTCTTTCTGCGTTTATCAAATGCGTGGTTTCCGGCGTTGCGGGTAAATGCAAGGAGACGAAATCACTTCGCCGAAGAAGCTCGTCAAGTGATTCGATTTTTTCAACCCCGGCGTCACTAGCGGTTTTGGCGTCAATCATCGGGTCGTACACTAACACCGGACAACGGAAACCACGCACACGTTCCGCAACACGGCGTCCAATCCGTCCGAACCCGACAAGTCCGACAGTTTTTCCAAACAACGTGACGCCAAAAAGTTTCGGCCACTCACCTCGCATAGTTGCATTATGACCTGCCGGTATATGTCTGGCAACTGCTAACATAAGCCCAACAGCAAGGTCCGCAACGGAATCACTGTTCGCAGTCGGGGTGTTTGTCACCACTATTCCACACTGTTTCGCGGCGTCAAGATCAACTCGATCAACTCCGACCCCGTACCTTGCCAACACTTTAAGTTTGCTTGCGACGCTTTCAAGAACCGGTGCTGTGAAATGATCCAAGCCGGCAATGACACCGTCACAACCTTCAAGGAGCATAATCAATTCCGACTCCTGGAGTGGTCGTCCCAATTCATTCCAGATTATTTCGTAACCTTTTGACTTAAGCAAATCAAGCGGCTGCGGATTCTGTTTGCCAAACGATGTGGATGTTATAAGTATTTTCATTTTATATGTTTACATTAATAAGAAATCGTGATTGCCATCTGAAGTTTTCGCTACTTCACACTTCCGGCTCGAAAATCAACAGCCGATTCGGTGTCAAGGAACAAATCGCAATTACCATGTTCACGTAAAATTGATGCCGGAACATTATTCGAAATTGGTCCGAGCAAAGTATTTTTTACAGCAATTGATTTTCTGGCGTCAGGGACGGAACAGACGATTTTCTTAGACCGCATAATCTGCTTTACACTCATTGAAATAGCAGTTTTTGGCACGGCTTCGAAGTTCGGAAACCAACCTTCACCGAACTGCTGCTGCCTGCACGCTTCGTCCAGTTCAACCAGAATATACGGTTCGTTGGTGTCAAAATCGGCCGGCGGATCGTTAAACGCAATGTGTCCATTCTCACCGATTCCAATACATGCAAC
Source organism: Thermoguttaceae bacterium (assembly GCA_051660725.1). GTDB lineage: Bacteria > Planctomycetota > Planctomycetia > Pirellulales > Thermoguttaceae > JAVBSX01. The sequence goes on along the minus strand of JBOFQC010000090.1, from coordinate 3,823 downwards.
ATCTATTTCGGTGTCACGAATAAGTTTGCCGAGCCGCTCACATTCCATTTCCGGCGAAGCGGCGTCACCGTTTACCGGATGAAATTTTCCGAGATTTGGCACCAGATTTACATATCGTTCTTTCAAGTACCGCCTGAAACTGGCCGGGTGTTCCTCGGATAGCCCAACATATTCGTCGAGATGAAACACTTCCACTTTCGACCAATCAATTCCCTTAGTTTCGACAAGGGCCGAAAGGGTGTCAAATTGGCTAGCTCCAGTAGCAAGGATAATGGCAGATTTACCCTTGTCACGAATCGCGGCAGTAATTGATTCGGCTGCAATTTTCGCAGCGATTTTGCCAAGCTCTTGCTTGCTTTCAAGTACATGTATTTGCATTTTACACTCCGATTTGCACGCCGAAATTAAAATGAAAAGAAACGCTGATCCAATATCTGCGGCTAAACACAATTGACAAATTTCATTTGACTACGCATTCTACTACTTAAATTCTTTTGAGAATTTGTTAATGGCGAGTTTTTCGACCAGCTCAACATCCGGCTCGAAACCGATACCGGGCGAATCCCAAAGTTCAAGCACCATTCGTTCTTTACCGTTCTCGTCCGGTTTAAGTACCGGTTTCAGCTGTTCACCAGGATCGTCAGCAAAAATTTCGTCGAACCGGAAATAATCGGCTGGCAATTTAAACTGCGGAAGTGCTGAAAGTGCGGCCGTAAAACGGTAACCAATCGAACTCATGCCGTCCGACCCAGAATAGCAATCCACATCTGACGTGATACATGAATCGTGAATCAACTTCGCGTCGGTGAATCCAGCGACACGTCCCGGCTTTATGCAAATTGTACTGCAAGATCGTAAATCCAGCGCAATTTGCGTTTGGTCCAATGTTGTAATTGATTCGTCAAGGCAAATGCTTGTTCGCATTGAATCTTGTAACATCGCGTGACCGACAAATTCACTCGAAGAAAGCGGTTGTTCCAGCAAAGACGGGAAAAAATCATCAAATCGACGTATTATTTCGGAATGTTTTTCCAAGTTCAAAGCGCATTCCAAATCGCATTGAAGTTTTATCATCGGGAAGTCACTTCGCACAAAACCGACAATTTGCAGGTCCCAGCCCGGCCTGATTTTAAGCGTAATCCGTTTATATCCCTCCGAAACCGCACGCTGTATATCTTCGAGAAACGGTTCCACTGCGTCGTAGCGGTCGAATGTCAAACCGACTTCCACATCTTTCTTTTTTCCGCCAATCGCTTCGTAAACAGGTTTGCCGAGCCGTTTTGCGGTCAGGTCCCAAAACGCGAGGTCAAGCGAACCTTTCGCATGTCGGTTGCCCTGTATCTTCGCCATTTTCTCCTGCAGCTGTGCCCCCGAATTAACAATCAGTTCGTCTTCAAAACATGGAATAACGCAGTTGACCAGTGTGTGAAACGTACCGCCTGACCACGCCGAAGTCAACGTCGGTAAATTACCGGGAAAAACTTCGCCCCAGCCGCTATTACCGTCTGCGTCACACATTCTGACAATTACCGTTTCGAGGCTGCCATGCGCTTCGCTTGCAATGTGATGATGTTTTTTTAATGGTATACGAACCAGATACGCGTCAATTTTTGATATTTTCATTTAGCGAGCCGCCTGCGTAAGCTGACGGATAAGTGACCCGAAATGTCTGAAGTCTTAAATATTACGTCCAGTACACAAACAAGATTAAATTTTTGAGGTTGCAAACGCTGATCCAAGATCAGTGGCTAAACATAATCGACAATTTAAATTTGGCTGTGTACTAGCCTAATACCGTCCAAGTACGGCTTCGAAAGCATAAACGATTTTCGAAAAAAAGGAAGAGCGAGCCGACCCATTTTCGTGGTCCTCCGATTCGGAAACCGGTTCCTCCGCCTGCAAAGATTCAATGTCAGCCGGAGGTTTGTACAACTCGTTTGTCCAGGGCAAAAGTCGTGTAATAACTTCACGGAGCGACGCGATCCTGCGTTTTGGGTCACGCGTCATCATTTCCAACATAAGTTTTGCCACTTCATGCGGTAAAGACGAACAGAATTCCCGCGGATCAGGTGGAGTCTGGTTCATGTGGGCTAAGATTTTCTGCTGCGAATCACCCATTGGAAACGGCACAATACCTGTTACTGCGTGGTAAAAAGTACAGCCGAGCGAATACACGTCCCAAAGACCGGTCGGATTGTTCGGATCGGTAATCTGATCCGGCGCTAAATAATCAGCGGTTCCGGCAACTTTTCGAAGCATACTTGCGTTTACGTCTCCGCTTTTTCCGCTGTTTTTCCTGCTTTCTCGAATGCTGTCTGCTAATAGTGCATTTTCAATTGCGTCCAATTCAGGTGAAATTCGGCACGAAAGTCCGAAATCCGCAAGTTTCGTCAGGCCCGGTCTAAACCCTGTTTTCGTGGGTGAAAGTAAAATATTTGACGGTTTAACGTCTCGGTGTACAATCTTGTTTTCGTGCAAATACTCAAGCACAACTGCTATTTCGGAGATAATCCAAGCGGCTTCGGAAAACGGAATACGTTCTTTTTCTCGGATTTTTTGACGAAGCGTTCCTCCGGCAACGTATTCGTGAACCATGTAATGCACGTTTCCGTCATGCCCGGAGTCGAGAAACCGCACAAGGTAGGGATTCGAAAGATTCTTCTGAATTTCAATTTCGTGCAAAAAACGGTCAATTAATTCCGGTGTTGCTTTTGAAATCGGCAGCACTTTTACAGCGAAAAGCGGCCTTTTTTCGCCAATCAACGGGATACCCTGCTCAAAATCGGCGTGCTTTGCCAGGAAAACCATGCCGTAACCGCCGCTACCAATTGAGTCGATAATCTGGTAAGGGCCGAGATTGAATTTGATTCGACCATTTTTCAACTGAGAAATTTGCCAAGAATTCAAATAGTTCCGATTTACGAGCGTTGTGGCCAGAGCCTGATCAAACTCTGAGTCAGGTTTCGTGCCCAATTTTTTGCGTATTTTCATCGCAATCTCGTCAAGCGTGTCTTCTTCGACGAGATTGCTGCGTTTGAGATACAGAAAAAATTGTGACATTTTTTAGGAATACACTGTTAAACGGCATATTTTATGCGTACACCACGAAGAACAACTAACTTTATTATTCGAGAATTATATACTGTACAACGTCATTAAGTTGACATTTTCCAATAATGGGATTTGTGAAAATAATAACAATGAAACCAACAAAATCACGGGAAACTAAACCGACCAACGGGAGGTGATATACTTCACGCGAAGCGCACCGCCATGCCGTGCTACGGTGTATAACTTATTTTTGCGAAAAATGCAATACTTAGCCTTGACATAATTTGTCCACGGGCGCAGTAAAATTTTGTAGGCTATTTGAAATGAGCGGACGTATTGTTTATACTCCTAATTTAAACAGCATCTGTTTTGTGCTTTCATATCTTATTTATTAAACTTTAGAGAAATGCAAATGAATTTAAGAATGTTTAGGATTTCGTCACTATTACTTACCGTACTTACCGTTTTGGTGTTATTCGTAGTTCAAGCAACTGCTCAGGACAGAATAAAATTAATGCCAAAAGAGTTCGAAATGCCGTTTACAGCAAAAACCAAAGCTGAAGCTCAACAATGGCAAAAAGAAGCTCGCGAAAAAGTTCTCGGTTATGTCAACGCAATATATCCCAAGAAAAGTACAGAGGAATTGCCAATCGACATGAAAATCGAAAGTACCGAAGAAATTGCACCAACAACGGAAGGTGGAAAAGACGGTTACACCAAACACCGTATTACTTATATGGGAAACGAAGGAGAACGCAAAACAGCGATTTTC
>JBOFQC010000089.1:0-4937 GCA_051660725.1 Thermoguttaceae bacterium | reverse complement strand
CCCAGTCGATTACAATTGACCGCCAAATGCGAAGATACGCTATTCCGCGACTTGCACTGGTAAACAAAATGGACCGCACCGGTGCCAATCCGCAACGGGTCGTGAAGCAGCTCAAGGAAAAACTCGACTGCGACGCCGTCCTGATGCAGATTCCAATCGGCAAAGAAGTGAATTTCGAAGGGGTAATCGACCTGGTAACACAAAAAGCGATTTACTTTGACGGAACTCAAGGTGAAAAAATCCGGTACGAAGAAGTACCCGCCGAATATGCCGAAGAATTTCAAGCGGCAAGACAACACCTGCTTGAAACATTGGCAATGTACAGCGACGAACTCATGGAAAAACTGCTCGGCGAAGAAGAAGTCACTGTTGACCTGATTCACAACGTAACACGGCTTGCCGTTTGGTCGCGTCAGCTTACGCCGGTATTCTTGGCTTCCGCTTACAAAAATAAAGGTGTGCAGCCGCTTTTGGACGCGATTAACCTGTATCTTCCGTCACCGCTGGACTGCGATTACTTCGCATACTCAGCAAATGCGGACGCAACGGAAACAGAAGAAGTTACGCAAGATGGAGAAGGAACGGACTCTGATTCTGCCGAAACAGATTCCGGCGAGCCAAATTCCGGCTCTGCAATAAAAGAGGGTAAAAAAATCCAGCTTTACCCCGATATGGAAAAACCTGCCGTTGCAATGGCGTTTAAAATTGTTGAAGACCCGTACGGAACACTCACGTTTATGCGTATTTACCAGGGTATGCTGAACAAAGGTGCGACGTACTACAACCAGCGCAACGGAGACAAGCAGCGTATCAGCCGAATTTTCAGAATGCACGCCGACCAACGGGAAGAACTCGATTCGGCTGGTGCCGGCGACATTGTCGCGGTACTCGGTGTCGACTGTTTCAGCGGTGACACACTCGCTTCACAGCAAAAATATTGCACGCTAGAATCAATGTTCGTGCCGGAACCGGTTATCCAAATCGCGATTAAAGCGTTGCAAACACGTGACGCTGACCGTTTGGCAAAAGCGCTTTACCGATTCCGTAAAGAAGACCCGACGCTTAGAATTACAACTGATTCGGAAACCGGCGAAACTCTAATGGCCGGTATGGGCGAACTTCACCTCGAAATTTACGTCGAACGTATTAAACGTGAATATAAAGTCGAAGTGGTAACCAGTCCGCCGAAAGTTAATTACCGTGAGTCACCGACCCAAAGTGTCGAGTTCGATGTCAAACATAAAAAGCAATCCGGCGGAAGCGGTCAATTCGCTCACATTGTCGGAATCATGTCGACGCTTCCGGAAGACGCGGACAATACCGAAACCTTTATGTTCATTGACAAAATCACTGGCGGTGTTATCCCGCAAAACTACATTCCGGCAATTGAGAAAGGTTTTCGCAGCTCGCTTGAAAAAGGTCCCGTCGCCGGGTATCCTGTAGTGAACCTTTCGATTTTGGTAAATGACGGAAGTTTTCACGCCGTTGATAGTAGCGACCTTGCGTTTAGAATTTGTGCTCAAACTGCACTGCGGGAAACGTTCCCCAAAATGAAACCGACTCTGCTCGAACCGGTAATGAAGCTGGAAGTCGAATGTCCGAGCCAGTTCCAAGGCAACGTCGTCGGAGACATAAATTCCAGACGCGGTATGATTACTATTACCGAGACACTTGGCGCGACGACTCGAATCGAAGGGGAAATACCACTTGCCGAGACTTTCGGATACGCAACAATTCTCCGCAGTATGACGCAGGGTCAAGGGACGTTTTCAATGGAATTCGCACAATTCAAGAAAGTGCCGAACTCTATTCAGGAAGAGATCATCCGCCAGCGTAAGCAAGAGCAAAAATAGCGAACTAAAAAGCGAGCTGGAGGCCGTAAAAGCGAGCCGGGGGCGTAAGTCCCCGGATACTAACATTACATAAAATCATGTCAAAAAAATCTTTCGCTCGATTATTTTATGTTCATCTAATTATATTTAGCTGTCTGTTTTTTACAGCAACATCTTCAGCTCAGCAGGAAAATTCCGATACTGGAGCCGACAAAGAGATAATAATCGTTTTCAAAACGCATTTTGACATTGGCTACACCGATTTGGCCGAAAATATTGTGCGCCGTTACCAAACCGACATGATTGACGGGGCACTTGATGTAGTGGATCAATTCAAGGATTTGCCGGCTGAGCAGCAATTCGTCTGGACATTACCCGGTTGGCCGCTTTATAAGATTCTGGAAGATTGGGAAGGGCAAACGCCGGAGCGGAAAGAGCGAATCTTAAAAGCGTTCAAAGAGGGGCGGTTTGCGGTTCATGCGTTGCCGTTTACGGTGCATACAGAAACGCTTGAACTTGAGGATTTGATCCGTTCTTTTCGGTTTTCGAGTGAGCTTTGTGAGAAAATCGGCGTTGAATTTCCGCGGGATGCGAAAATGACAGACGTGCCGTCACACAGTTGGGTGCTTCCGTCACTTCTTAAAAACGCAGGGGTTGAGTTCCTGCACTTGGGTTGTAATGCCGCTTCGAGTTCGCCGGACGTGCCTGCACTTTTCTGGTGGGAAGGACCGGACGGTTCGAGAATACTTACAATGTACAGCGCCGCAGGATACGGAACCGGCATTGTGCCGCCAGCCGATTGGCCGCATAAAACGTGGCTTGCACTTGTTAATTCCGGCGACAATCACGGCCCACCAACCCCTGACGAAGTAGCGGAACTGTTTAAGCAGGCAAAGGAAAAAATGCCCGGTGCGAAAGTACGAATTGGCCGCCTCTCCGATTTCTCCGATTCGCTTCTTGCCGAAAAGCCGGAACTGCCGGTCATTCGCGGCGACATGCCAGACACCTGGATTCACGGCCCAATGTGCGACCCGGAAGGGGAAATGTTGGCTCGTTGGAACCGTCCCCTTTTGTCAGCACTCGAAATGCTGGATACCGAATTACGCTTATGGGGACCGGAAGACGAAAGAATTTCACTTGCCGAGTTACACGAAAAGCTGAAAAAAGCTTACGAACAGAGCCTGCTTTACGGCGAACACACTTGGGGCGGAGCAATGTATTGGATTACCGATTACGCGCCGGGCAAAGTTGATTTCACGTATGACCTCAAAAAGTGGAACGAGCAGAAAGAAGCGGGCCGATTCGAAAAACTCGAAAAATCGTGGGAAGATCACACGAATTATATTCGGGAAGTTGAAAAAATCGCAAAAGAATTAGTTGAAACAGAATTTGAAAACTTAAATAATACGCTTAATATTCCGCAAGATTCGCCAAAAACGGAAATAATATCATATAATCAGTTACCTTGGAAACAGTCGGGAACAATTTGGATTTACATTGATCAGCAGGATGCAGTTTCATCCAAAGACGCTAAGCGAGGAGATTTTCTTGACGTTCGAATGGATGATATTCCTCCACTCGGATACAAAAAGATTTCTCTGAACGATGAAAAAGTTAAATATGTTTCTCCGGTTTCTGAAGAAAAATTGAATAAAATCAAGCCAGGTGGTCCATTTAAATTTGATCCCGAGACTGGTGAATTCGACACCCCGTATTACTCTGGCAAAATTGATTGTAAACGCGGCGCAATTGCAGAACTCATTGATAAAACGTCAGGTATGACTCTTTCGGACCCGGATTCGCCGCAGCTGATTGGGCAACTTATGCACGAATATTTTGACGCAGATCAAGTTCAGGCTTACAATAAAGCTTATACGAAAATAAACGCCGACTGGGCGCGGGTCGAACTCGGTAAACCGGAGATGCCCCCGACAAGTGAAAAATCTTATAGTGCCGTTTCGCCGGAATTTACCAAAATTTTCTTTTTTGAAGCAGACGATACTTTACAAATTACATTTGTTTCTGAAAAATCTGATGAATTTCCATACGAAGTTACAAGTTTCTTCTTTTTTTATAAACAATTTGCCGGAATTGATTTCCAAGTAGTAATTGGTGACAAACCGTGCGACCCGAGCCCGGAAGCGATTTGGATATGTTTTCCGTTTGATATAAAAGACCCGAGTTTTGAAATAATGCGGCTCGGCGGAATAACCGACCCGAAAACCGACTTCGTGCCCGGAAGTAATCATGACATGTACTGGACAAGCGGCGGAACCGCAATTGTTGATCCACAAGGAAACGGTGTCGGAATCTGTCCGATGAGTCACGGCCTAATAAGCCTTGACCGGCCCGGTTGCTGGAAGTACTCGAAAGATTTCGTGCCGGAAAAAAGTAATTTGTACGTAAACATTTACAACAATCAGTGGTCCACGAATTTCCGGCTCTGGAACGGCGGTAAATGGTACAGCCGTGTTCGTTTCTGGGGAATTGACCATTACGACGCTGAGGAATCTCTTGTTGCTCCGAGTTTACTTGCGAGGAACATTCCAATACATAAGATAATTGCAAAAACAGCAGATTCTGAAACAAGCGAAAAAATGCCGGCCAGCAAAACCGGACTTGAACTTTCCAGAAAAGGTGTGCAACTCACTTCACTTCGTATGAGCGACGACGAGAAAAAAGTTTACGTCAGACTTTGGGAACTCGCGGGAAAAGACGAGCCGGTGACAATCACGATTCCGCAGGACTGGAACGTGAAAGAATACCGTTTCCTCGATTTACGTGACCGCCCAATCAGCGAACCGGTTCCGGTTAAAGACGGAATAATAAAACTCGACATCAAGAAAAACGCACCCGCAAGTCTCGAACTTAGCATGTAACCAAAAAAAGAGCCGGGGACGCAGCACCGCGCAGTCCCCGGGTATTCTAAAATACATTTCACGTAAAACCCTTTTATTTCAACCCGGCCCGAATCAAATCGTGCAGACGCAGTATGCCGACAACGGTGTTTTCCGCGTTAACAACGGGCAGTACGGCAATTTGCGATTTGCGGTTTTCCATTAAATCAAGGGCTCGAATCGCGAGTTCGTCGTCCCGAACCCGAAT
>JBOFQC010000088.1:0-2694 GCA_051660725.1 Thermoguttaceae bacterium | reverse complement strand
TGACTTTGAGTTTGCCACGCAATTTAATCTGCCAATTAAACGAGTGGTGTCAGCGACTCGACCAAATTCCGCCAAGAACGCAAATGACGAATCTGTAAAAAATGACACCACGAAAAACGAACCTACGAATAATGACACCTTGCCATTTACTGCAAACGGTTTTGCCGTGAACAGTGAAAAATATGACGGGCTCGAAACACCGGTTTTCAAGGAACAAATCTCAGCAGACATTGAAAAAGCCGGATGCGGACGAAAAGCGGTAAATTATAAGCTCCGTGACTGGCTTTTCAGCCGACAACATTTCTGGGGCGAACCGTTCCCGATTCTGCACGAAATCGACACTGCCGGCCAAATCACAGGCCGTGTTGTAGCACTTGAGCCGAAAGATTTGCCAATTGACATTCCGCGGGAAATCAAATTTGATGCGGAACACAACTCGCCGGAACCGCCGCTTGAACAGGCGTCAGAAAGCTGGTTGTACCCTGTAATTAACGGTATTAGATATAAACGCGAAACAAACACAATGCCGCAGTGGGCCGGTTCGTGTTGGTATTATTTGCGGTACATTGATCCGAAAAATAAAGAGCAGTTTATCAATCCGGAACTAGAGAAAAAATGGATGCCGGTTGATCTGTACGTCGGTGGTGCGGAACATGCCGTGCTGCACTTGTTGTACGCCCGATTCTGGCACAAAGTGCTTTATGACAGAGGTTACGTAAGTGGTGTCGAGCCGTTCCAGAAACTTGTCAACCAGGGGATGATTCTCGGCGAAGACGGCCAGAAAATGTCGAAAAGCCGCGGAAACGTAATCAATCCCGACGATGTGGTTGACTCACATGGTGCTGACTCGCTGCGACTTTACGAAATGTTTATGGGTCCGCTGGAAGCCGTGAAACCATGGTCGACTGACAGCGTCGGCGGCGTCAAAGGTTTCCTTGACCGTGCGTGGCGTATGATTGTTGAGCAAAAGTTCGACCCAAAAGACACCGGTAACAGTGCCGAGGAAAATAAAAATGGTGAATCTGATGATTCGCCCGTGAAATACAACCTTTCACCGGCGGTTAAAGATTGCGAACCAACCGAGGAACAGAACCGGGTGCTGCACAAAACGATTAAAGGTGTGACTCATGATATACGTAATATGCTGTTTAACACCGCAATTGCGAAAATGATGGAATTCACAAACTTCTTCCTGAAACAAGAAGTCAGGCCACGGACAGCAATGGAAAAGTTCGTGCTTCTGCTTTCGCCGTTTGCACCCCACATTGCCGAAGAGTTGTGGGAAATTCTCGGTCACAACAAAACGCTCGCTTACGAAGCTTGGCCGGTCTGGGACGAAGCCGCTTTGGTCGAATCAACCGTTGAGATTCCGATTTCAATTAACGGGAAACTCCGCTCGAAAATAGTGGTGCCAGCTGACACCACTCCTGCACAATTGGAGGCACTTGCACTTGCCGATGCAAAAATTGTAGAGTTCGTAACCGGTAAAGAAATCGTGAAGAAAATCGTCGTGCCGGGCAAAATGGTTAATATTGTGTGTAAGTGAGGAAGACATCAGACGTTAGATATTAGACGTTAGATTCTGGTGTCAGTATAAAAAACCACCGCCAAATTTAACGTTTGGCGGTGGTTTATGATTTCTTGTCTTTCTGCGAAAGCCAACCCGGTTTCGGAGAAACTGGGCTACCTTACAACGAACCGCAATTAGTCGAATCTGTTTTGCGCTCCGTTTATTAAGCGGACGAATTCGTAATTCGTTTGGAACTTCGACAACTTTTGCGTCAGCTGTTCCATTGCGTCAAGCGGATTGATCGTCGAAAGAGTTCTACGCAAATAAATTGAAGCGTTGAGAATCTCAGGCGGAAGCAGTTTTTCCTCGCGTCTTGTGCCAGATCGGCTGATATCAATTGCGGGATAAATTCTTCGTTCCGCAAGCTGCTTGTCGAGCTGCAATTCCATGTTTCCGGTCCCTTTGAATTCCTGGAAAATCAGGTCGTCCATTCGGCTGCCGGTTTCGATCAGTGCAGTTCCGACAATTGTCAACGAGCCGCCCCCTTCAAAAGCACGAGCCGTTGCAAAAAGCTTCTTCGGAATATCCATTGCTTTGATATCAACACCACCGGTCATTGTCCGACCAGTGTTTCCGACCCATTTATTGAAAGCGCGCGCCAAGCGTGTGATCGAATCAAGCAACAAGAAAACGTCTTTGCCCATTTCGGCCAAGCGACGGCAGCGTTCAATAACGAGCTGGGCAAGGCGGACATGCGATTCGATTTCGCGGTCCAGACTACTTGCGACAACTTCGGCATTTACGGCACGTCTGAAATCGGTTACTTCTTCCGGCCGCTCGTCAATAAGCAGCACAATAACCTTGACGTCAGGGTGATTTTCTACAATTGCCTGGCTGATGTGATGTAAAAGAACGGTTTTACCAGAACGCGGCGGAGCCACAATCAAGGCACGCTGCCCTTTTCCAAGCGGTGTAAGAAGGTCCATTACACGAGTCGAAATCGGCTCTTTGCCCGTTTCCAAACGCAACCACTCTTCCGGGTTGATTGGAATCCTTTCGTCAAAACTTTTAATGTTAATGTATTCTTCCGGCGCGATTCCTTCAACCTCAATTATTTCTTTAACGCGAGGTCCCTGATTCTTTTTGCCAGGTTGAATCAGTCCGGTCATAAGCACACCTTCGCG
>JBOFQC010000087.1:0-6984 GCA_051660725.1 Thermoguttaceae bacterium | reverse complement strand
AAGTCCGGCAAGTCCTCCGTAAACACTGTGAGTGATTACTCTTCCGAGCTTTGCTCCACCTCCTGCACGAACCAGATTTTTATCGCTGTGTATTTCGCAGAAACTGGAAGCGGTCAATCTGACAACGAGTCCGGAAACGCCCGCGTCTGGCACCAAAATATTAGCTCCGAAACCAAGCACGCGAACACGCATCCCTTCTGCTTTCGCGATTCGCAATAATGCGATAAGTTCGTCAACGCTTCGTGGTTCGGCAAAGTATTCAGCGTTCCCGCCTAGCTGCAACCAAGTGTGCATTTCCAGCGGAACGTTTTCTCGAACAATCGTTTTGTAATCAATAAATGGATTTGACATAAAACTGCGTAACTTAGTAGGACACTTTCAGGATTTCGAATTCGACCAAACCAGCTGGAACCTGTATTGTTACCTTGTCACCAACTTTTTTTCCAAGAAAACCTTGAGCGAGCGGACTGGTAACAAGAATCTTGCCTTCAAAATAATCTTCTTCGCCAGCTCCGACAAGCGTGTAATCTTCGACTTCACCGGTTTTTAGTCTTTTAGCCGAGAAAGACGCGCCGAAACGGATTTCGTCCTGCGGCATACTTGTCGGGTCAAGAATATCAGCACGGCTCAGTTTACCCTTGATTTCGTTGATGCGAGCTTGCAAAAGTCCTTGACTCTCGCGGGCACCGTGATACTCGGCGTTTTCTTTCAAATCGCCTTCTGCTCTGGCATTGGCTAAGCGTTCAAGAATAACTGGCATTTCTTCCGTTTCGAGCCGTTCAAGTTCCGCTCTAAGTTTATTGTACCCTTCCCGGGTCATCGGTATCGAATTGGACATGATTATTAATAAATTGGGGTTTATTTTTTTCCTGAATATTGTTATATACTGATATGTTTATCGACCTTTCCGAAAATTTTTAGTCAGGTTCAATTTAAACCGGATTCGAAGTATACAACCGTTCTATTTTAAAATAAATGTTCACACAAATTGACCAAAAAATTGTGGAAAACTGCGTGGCTCAAATTCCGCGTGGTTGGGAAAATTTTGTTGACCGATTCATGGGTTTGGTTCTACATGTGATCGACCACACTTTTGAGACTAGAAACGTTGGAGTTACCAACAAACAACGTGAGTCGTTGTGCGTTGCAGTCTTTGCCGCCATACGACACGAAAACTATCGTATACTAAGAGCATACCGCAACATCAGCTCTTTTTCAAGCTACCTCACCGTAGTTGTAAGACGAATAGTCATCCGAAACTTAATGAACGAGGTATACTGCACATCGTCTAAAAGTTAAAATTATCGCTTCGGTTTAAGCGTTACCTTTCGTCCGTGTAAAAGCAATGCTTTACAAAGTTTACTGAATAGCAGACAGAAAATTCAAATCGTATCCAGCACGAAATGGTTGACAACGCTCACATTCGGAAAAACCAAGTGTGACAATTCGGCGCAAAAAAACAAGGCAGACCGGATCGGACAGCCTTGTAATTATGAACTACCCTTATTTTGGGCGACCAGTTTCAATTGTTCTTAAATAAAATTGATGCTGGTCTTTTAAAACTTGCTTTCCAATAAATATTGCTTGAAAAACTAGATTTTTCCGAGTGCTTGTTTTGCCATTTCAACGACTTTTCTGAATGCCGCTTCGTCTTTAACAGCCATTTCGGCAAGAGTTTTACGGTCGAGTGCAATTTGGGCTTTTTTCAAACCGCAGATAAATTCGCTATATCGCATGTCCAACATTCTGGTGGCAGCGTTAATACGAATGATCCAGAGTCTTCTGAAATCACGTTTACGACGTCTTCTGTCTCTTGTTGCGTAAACGTCAGCTCTTACGAGCGTTTCTTTCATTGTACGGAGTAGTTTACCTCTTCCGCCACGAAATCCTTTTGCACGTTTGAAAAGACGGCGTTTCGACTGACGTCTTGCCGCACCTCTTTGTGTTCTCATATTATTACTTTACCTTTCTTATTCATAAGCGAAGTAAACTCGAACAATAAAATAATTTAACAAAATTATTTATTGCCGAATTTATCTCTAACTAAGCGGAATCTAGGCCCAGAAATACAATAATTTCTGCGTTACAACCCGTCCACCAACATACGAGAGACAAGGAAACGCAAGGGAAATTTACCCTTCGTAACCTGCCAGTGCTTTCAAAATCTTCTTCGTTTCAGTTGTGCAAACAACATCAGTTCTGCGCAGCTGACGACGACGTTTCTTCGTAAGTCGATAAGCCAAGTGGCTTGTGCCGCTGTGACGATGTTTGACTTTACCGGTTCCGGTTACACGGAAACGTTTCTTTATACCTTTGTGTGTTTTAAGTTTAGGCATTTTTACTAATTCAATGTCGCTTAAAAGACTGACGTTGTCCGCCTTTTATTATTGTGTACTTAGATAATGCTTCGTAAAAAAAGCAATGCAAGGTGGCTAATTCTACCCAGAATAGCAGTGATGGCAAGGGGTGGCGCGTGCCAATATCCAAACATATTAAGTATTTTACTGCTGCAATCTGCTGCTACAATTCACAGCTGCAGTTAATTAACGGAACTGTTTACTGCCACTGCAAAAAAGATAATCAAATCCACAAACAATACAAAAAAACAAAAGTAGAATGATAAACAATTGTCGTTACATGCAATGCAAGTATCTACGGAATCAGTATATTCGATTCATCTGGTCTATGTAAGCGTATAAGACTTAAAAAATGCGCAAATGTAATATTTTCTAGTTGCTCAATCATACATTGAGGATATAATCTACCAAATTACATTTTAGGAGGTATACTGAATATAGGCATTTTCTTCAGGAAAAGGTTTAAGTATTTCTCAGTATAGCTTTTTCTGTAAACACGTGTTATCAGCTGGTTGGATAATTGTCGTTAATAATTAATCAATTTGGTAAAGATTAAAAAGGCACAAATGCGTTAATCTGTATTGAAGCGTTCTGGTTTTGGTTAGAGCGAAACATGATATACATCACATGATAAATGTGTTGTAGTTTGCTCGCATTGTAAACCGTTGCTTTTGCCGGCCAAGGTAAAGCAAAGAAACTACGATTCTGTGATTACGCATTGTATAATTCACTAGCTCAAGTTTATAATAAAAATTTGCTCATTTTAATTAATAGCATGAAACGTAATTATCATTTTCTTACCGGTGCAACAGGGTTGGTTGGTTCATATCTTCTCCGTAATTTGTTACGTGCTGGTGAATCAGTTGTGGTTCTGGCTAGGCCGTGCAAAAAAACTTCAGCCGAACAGCGTATTCATGAAAATCTTAAGCACTGGGAAAAAGAATTAGGTATATCTTTGCCAGCCCCTAAAGTTATTGATGGTAACCTGCAAGACATAACCTGGGTCGAAAATAATAAGGCATGGTTTACCGAGAATTGCAAAAGTGTCATTCATTGTGCCGCAAGTTTAACTTTTTACGGTCACAAGTCTGACGAACCGTGGAGATCGAATATTGATGGAACAAAAAACATCCTGACTCTTTGCAAAGAATGCAATATTAAGGATTTGCATTATTTTTCCACTGCTTACGTGGCAGGTTCAGCTAAGCATTTTTACGAAAACCAGCTGGATGTTGGGCAATCTTTGCGAAACGATTACGAACAAAGTAAATTCGACGCGGAAAAAATGGTCCGAGGATCAGATTTTATTGAGAAACTCACCGTTTACCGCCCTTCAATTGTAGTTGGAGATTCCCAAACGGCTTACACAGCGACTTTTCATGGGTTCTACGCCGTGCTGAAGTTGGCGCATACGTTGGTTAGACGGTTGCCGCTCGGCTCCACAAGTGGACGTGGTCTGCTTGAAGCGTTGGGAGTCGGGGCATCTGACCGCAAAAATTTTATTCCTGTCGATTGGGTTGCAGATGTTTTCGATTTTATTTTCCGAAATCCGGAATTTCATGGCAAAACTTACCACATGACTTCGCCTGAGCCGCCGCTCTTAACGGATTTTGTCGATGTCGTCCAAGACGCAGTCGAAACTTTCTCGACTCTCGCAAACGAAGCCGACCCACTTCGGGCGGACCAAGAATGGTTTTTCAGTAAATATCTTGAGGAAGTTAAAATTTACCAGGCGTACTTGCAGGACGACCCGATTTTCGACTCCACTAACGTCCAAGACGCTTTGCCGAATCTTCCGTGTCCTGTAATGGATAAAGACCTAATGATGTTTCTTGCGAAAGACGCAATTTTGTCGAACTTCGGTAAAACCCGTTCGAAGAAATCCGCAGCGAACAAGAACAAGACGATGATTTCAACCGAGATCAACAGAATCGATGCTTCGACAAGCCTGCAGAGTGCTACAACAGACAATTCGCAACGGACACCAAGTATTATTGCAAGCGAAATGCTATAAAGGCTGTACGAATCATGCAGTTGACACCGTTTGAAGAATACATGTTACTAGACAGCCACAAGGCTTACCCAATGAGCTGTTTCATAAGCTTAAGGTTTCATGGAAAGTTTGACGGTGAGCTTTTGCGGCAGTGCGTACAAACAGCACTAAAAAAACATCCTCTTCTTTCCAGCATGGCAAAAGAGGTTGGCAAAAACAAGTACGAATGGGTTAATGTCGAAAAACCAGATGTTTTTTTCGAACATGATTCTCCATGTAAATCGTCTGGCATTGATTTGTTCACTGAAGCTCCGGTTAGAATTAATCAGTGGACAGTTGGCGACGAAACTTTTTGGTTAATTGAGCTGAACCACAGTGCTTCAGATGCCGTTGGTATATTCACTTTTCTTGAAGATATTCTAGTCGAATACGCAGTTTGTACAGGAAACGCAAGCAAATCAATTGAAAGACGTAAATACGATCTGACGCTGCTTCCCGAGCGTGGAAAATTCGGTTTGACTTTACGGAAATGGGCTCAAATCTGGCACCGCCAGCTTTGGGGACTTACTCGTGCTTGGAAGTTCCTTATGAGTCGGCCTGTTCCGCTGATTCCGTTCAGGCCGGATTTGACGTCAACCAAGCCGCACGAAATGTTTCCGTCTTATGTTAGTCGTCGATTTGGTAAAGACGAGACAAAACTTATCAGGAAAATGGCTAAAGAATCAGGGGTTACAATAAACGATCTGCTTCTTTATGCGACGTTTTTGGCAATGCAAAAGTGCCGTCAAGCGTGGCAGGCTCCGACACTACATCGGAGCGAGAAGCTGCGGCTGGCGGTAGCGACTAATCTTCGGACAGAAGAAACGGCGCAGTTACCGGCTGCGAATATTGTCAGCATGGTTTTTTTGGATCGAAGTCCGAAAAAAACGGTCGATTTATTGTCGATTCACAAGGAGATGCAGCACATCAAGCGAAACAATCTTGGGCTTGCTTTCATACATGGGTTGACGATTTACAAAAAGATATTCGGCGATTTTCGAAAAATGTCGGGCCAAGCGAGATGTTGGACGACTGGAACGGTTTCGAATTTAGGCCAACTGTTCGGTAATTGTCCGCTTCAAGACGAAACAGGTCGGTTACGTATTGGTGAAATCGAGTTGCTGGAAGTAGACGCAGTTCCTCCGATACGTCCGCAGTCAGTGTTCGGAGCTTGCGGCATGATGTACGCAGGCGAATTCGGCGTAACTTTACAGTACGACACCGCCGCAATTGACGTTAAAAAAGCAACGGAGCTGCTGGACGCAGTATGTGAGTTTATGCTGCTAGGCAGTTGAAAAGCAGTTTAAGATAAATAATTAATTTAATAAATCAAATTTTCTATTCCATGCAAACACAACAAGTTAACTGCCCGATCTGCAAAAGCGACAAAACGAAGTTTTTATTCGAAGATTACGATCATGCTTTCGGTTATCCCGAATCAGGTAGAATATATAATTGCTTACATTGTACACATGTATTTGTAGATGGAGAACTTTCTCCTGAACAATTGACAGACATGTATACAAATTATTATCCGCGTTCTATTTTTAATGTTGACGATTATAAACCGTACAATAAAAAGAGTTCGCTTTTATATTGGCTGGATGGTGAAGATGCCTACACACACAACCATGTGCCTTTTAATGTTAAGGTGTTGGATATCGGTTGTGGATACTGCGAAACACTGGGCTTTCATAAAAATCGAGGTTGTGAAGTGTATGGTGTCGAAGCAGACTCGCATGCCTTGGCAATTGCACAACGTTATGGCTTTAATATCGATATCGGACTATTCGACTACAAAAAATACGAGGAGAACTTTTTTGATTACGTAACTATGCAGCAGGTTTTCGAACATCTTGTTGATCCTCGTAAAACGTTAACAGAAATACACAAGATACTAAAACCAGGTGGAAGTTTAATATTGAGTATTCCAAATTTAAAAGCGTTTGGACGCTATTTTTTTGGAAAATATTGGTGTGCTTGGCATATTCCATTTCATAGGCACTTCTTCAATAAAAAATCAATGGAATTAATTGCCAACGAAACAGGATTTTCTGTTGAAACAATGAAGTCTTCAACAGAAACTACATACCTATTATATAATTGGGGATCATTTTTTTGTGCGGGAAGGAAAAAAGGAGAAAAAGCATCAGCGGCTTATCAAACCCTAGGACGTTTTGACTCCGAAATAAAAAAAAATTGGTATATTTCACTCTATTTATTTATACAAAAGTACCGTCTCTTTTCACTTGCAATGCGTCTTGTTGATCTGCTTGGTGTAGGAGATCATTATTTAGTTATATTGAAAAAACAATGAATTTGGTAACGTTGTCTATTATTGTTTTTGTTGCGATATGTTTAATAGATGTAGTGCACTACATCGCAATGTTTTTTTTCTTAAGAGGAATAAATAGATATGAATACGTAAGACCAACAACTCCATTTACTCCGAAAACGGCCGTCTTGTTGCCTTTACGAGGGGTTGATCCATTCTTGAAACAATGCTTGCGTAAGCTGTTTCAACAAGAATACCCAGACTATACGGTATTTTTGATTTTTGATCATTATTCGGATCCTGCATACTCTGTAGCACGT
>JBOFQC010000086.1:0-7853 GCA_051660725.1 Thermoguttaceae bacterium | reverse complement strand
GGTTTTAAGGTTTACGAATACTCGTACTACTGCTCGTATCCAAGAGATAAATTCCCAATGGAGAAAGCGAAGATTTTTGTAAGGAATTTCTCAGATGTTTACAGGAATCTTGAAGAAGCGAGCCGGTGCGATTACTGCGATTTCCAGCACCAGGTACGGGGCAACCGAGACCCGATTTCAATACTGTTACCGGAGATACAGGAAGCCCGCGACTTGGCTCGTGGTCTGCAAGTTAAGGCCCGATACGAAATCTACACCGGTCAATACGCCGAGGCAATCCAAACGCTTCGGGTCGGTTACGCTCTTGCCAAAAACATTAGCGACCAGCCGTTTATCGTTTCGCAACTTGTTGGAATCGCGATTAACGACGCATATATGAACGAGTGTTTGCGTGAATTTGTTCAGCAGCCGGACGCACCGAATCTGTACTGGACGATTACCGCACTTCCGACACCGCCGTTTCACGCTCGGGGACCGATGAAAGTTGAAATGGATACGCTTCGGTTAATGCTCCCCGAGCTGGTGAAAGCAATGGATTCACCCAACGAGATGACCGACGACGATTGGAGAAACCTCAACACCGAAAGTATGCGAAAAATTCAGGAGTTTACCCCGCTTACAAACAATGTGAATAATGACTTACTTTCACAAGAAACGACAAAACTTATTTCCGCTGGTTTGTCTGTTGCTACATATCCGAAAGCGAAACAGTGGCTTATTAACCAAGGAAAAACGTCGGAAGAAGTCAATGCAATGTCAACGCAAAAAGTTATCGGATTGTACAGCGTTTTCCAATTCGAGAAAGTTCGTGACGAGTGCTTGAAAAAAATCGAACTTCCGTACTGGCAAAGCAAGGAGATTCAAACCAATTGGGAAGATTTTCTAAAGGACAACATGTCACCACTCGGTGCCTTGGTGTCACTAATGTTCCCGGCAGTAGAAGCGTATCAGGGAGCGATTACTCGCAGCACAATGAATCAGGACATTATGCGAATTGTCGAAGCGTGCCGCATTTACGCTGCCGAAAATGACGGGAAATTGCCGGAAAAGCTCGAAGATATAAAATCCGTTCCGATACCGCATACCGACCCGTTCAGTGGCAAACCGTATAATTACAAAATCGTGGACGGTGCCGCCTGGATTGACGTTGATCTAAGTTACGGCACCAGACGAACTGAAATTAGAATCAAAAAATAAACAAATATAAAACGTAGCCGTTCACGGCAGAATTTAGGAGAAGAAACAGCGAGCGGCGGACGTTAGTCCGCCGGTACAAAGTGAACAGGTGATAAGTGGTAAGTGATAAGTTTGATAACCTGCTCTCCTAACTCCTATCTCCTAACTCCTTACGTTACGAATCAATTAACCACATTATATACCCATGAAACACATAACAAAAACACTGATATTATTCGCATTAACTGCGTTTGTAACCGCTCCGTTTGCTTACGCCGAAACCGAAGCGGAAAGAGTCGCAAAGCAAATCGCACCGCTTGTTTCCGAAGACACGTTTTTAGTCGCGCACCTTAACCTGGACAAAGTTGATCTCGACAAGTTCGACGCAGCTGTACTAAATGAAATCAAAAAAAGTATTGAAGGCGTAAGTATTCATTTCCCGGAAGAAGAAATAAAAAACGCAAAAGAGGTCGCAAAAGGTTTTCTAGCTCTTGCGAAATCGGTTTACAACGTTCATGACGTGTATTTCATCGGCACCCCTGTTTTGGTGCCAAATGGAATTGGCTTTTTTGCCGTGCCGGTTAGGGATAGTGCAGCTGCCGAATGGATTTACAAATCATTGAACATCTCTGGCGAACACAAAGTGGTGAATGAATTCCTGATTATTCCGTTTGCAATGCAAAATGACGCCTACTGGAATACTCTTGTAAGTCACATCGATAACCTCGTTGCCGTGCCACGTCCTGAAATTCTGGCCGCACTTGAATCGGTTGAAGGTTCGGCATTGCAAGTGGTGCTGACACCGCCGGATTACGCACGTCGGGTAATTGCCGAAACAATGGACACCTTGCCCAAGCCGTTTGAAAAGTTTCCGCCGCAGTTGGTTACGGACGGTCTGAAATGGGCCGTGTTGGCTGCCGATTTTGAAGCCGTTAAACTCGAACTTATTATCAAGGCGTCAAATGAGCAGACGGCAAAAGATTTATCCGCTCTTGCTGACAAAGCGGTTGACGTAATGTTCGAACACTTTAGCAAGGCGAACTACCAGTATAAGGAACTGATTGACAACCTCGGTTTTACGGAACCGGAATTCGTTGCCGTTACCAAATCAATGCTTCCGAAGCCGCAGGGTGACCGGATCGTGTTCACACTTAACGAAGAATTTGTAAAGGAAAACGGCAGGAAAATCCTGAAATCGCCCGCTGCACTTGTGGAGCTCACACTTACCGCTTCGCGTAATTCACAATGTACCAACAACTTAAAGCAAATCATGTTGGCATTCCACAACTACCACGACGCTAACGGTTGTTTCCCGCCGCTGTACACGGTTGATAAAGACGGCAAACCGCTACATAGTTGGCGGGTGCTGATTTTGCCGTACATTGAGCAAATCGCGTTGTATAACGAGATAAAACTTGACGAACCGTGGGACAGCGAATACAATAAGCGATTCCACAACCTGAATATACCGATATTCAGCTGTCCACAAATAGTGGCAAACGACCCGAACATCCTGAAAAACGGCCTGACGACCTATTCGTTGATTGTCGGAAAAAACGCTTACCCGGAAAAAGGGAAGTACGGCATTTCCGACATAACTGACGGAACAAGTAACACTTGGGGTGTCGTGGAACGAAAGGTGCCGGTAAACTGGATGGATCCGACGCACGAAGTCAAACAGGAAGACGCCGAAAAAGGGATTGAAAAAAGTCCGGAAGGCATTGCGGCACCGCATCCGGGTGCGAAACGGAAAACGAATATCGCGTTTTTTGACGGAAGCGTTAACAATTTCCGTGAAAACCTGAAGCCGAGCATTGTCCGTGCCCTGATCACCCGAAACGGCGGCGAGGCGGTGTCGTATTACGGTTTACCGGAAGAAATCTACGACGACGAAGAATAATTGACGAAAAAATATTGTTAGCCCCGGAACCCTGTTCCGGGGTGTTTCATTTAATGTTAGAAAAAATAACCGAAAAAATTTCCGCAGCCGTCCCGCTTTCGCGCGAGGACGGACTTTTTCTTTTGGACCCGGAAGTAAGTCTGCACAAAGTCGGTGCGCTCGCTCTTGAGCAGAAAAAAATCAAGAGCGGCAACGATGTTTTTTACAGTGTAAACGCGCATCTTAATCCGACGAATATATGCAAATTCCGGTGTCCGATCTGTGCGTTCAGCTGCGATTCCGGGGCGGAAAAAGCGTACCGACTCACTGACGCCGAAATCTTCGAATACGTAAACTCCGCTGTAAATGCCGGGTGTACGGAACTACATTGGGTCGGCGGTGTTCCCGACGATTTGCCGTACAGTTGGTATCGGGACATGTTGGCGGAGATTCACCGGCGGTATCCGAATCTGCGTATTAAAGCGTGGACCGCTGTTGAAATTCTGCATTTTGCGACCAGCACCGGACGAAGCGTCGAAAATATTTTGGCCGAGCTGAAATCAAACGGTTTGGCCGCACTGCCGGGCGGAGGTGCCGAGATTTTCGACGAAGCGGTCAGGAAAAAGTTGGCACCGAAAAAAGCGGACGCCGAATCCTGGTTGAATGTTCACCGCATTGCGCACGAACTCGGCCTTTCAACGAGTGCGACAATGCTTTTCGGAAGTGTCGAGTTGCCGGAACACCGAATCGACCACTTGATTCGGCTCCGTGAGTTGCAAAATGAGTCGATTTCACACAAACGGCCCGGTTCGTTCACGACATTTGTGCCGCTTGTGTTTCATCCGCAAGGTAAGGAGTTTGCCGGACTGAAACAACTGCCGCCGCACGAAATTTTGCGTGTAATTGCGGTTAGTCGGCTGATGCTTAACAATTTTCCGCACATCAAAGCGTATTGGGTTACGCTTGGAATCGAACTTGCTCAAATTGCTCTTGGTTACGGAGCCGACGACCTTGACGGCACGGTATTTAAAGAGCGGATTCACCACGACGCCGGTGCAAAAGTGCCGGAATTTCTTACTGAAACCCGACTTCGCGAACTAATTTCGGAAACAGGTGCTGTTCCGACTCGCCGTTTCGGATAAAATGTGGTTATTAATTATTTGCCATAAAAAAAGGTAACCGTTCACGGCAGAATTTAGGAGTTAGGTGAACAGGTGATTCGAAATTACCTGACGTCTGAAGCCTATCTCCTATCTCCTAACTTCTAACTTCTAACTTCTAACTTCTAACTTCTAACTCCTAACTCCTAACTCCTAACTCCTAACGTCTAACTCCTAACGTCTAACAACATGCGTTATTTCACAGCAGGCGAATCACACGGAAAAGGTATTTTAGCACTACTGGACGGATTTCCAGCCGGTGTTGAGATTGATTTCGAACAGATAAATGCCGAACTTCGGCGGCGTCAAGGCGGTTACGGACGGGGCGGCAGACAGAATATTGAAACTGACACCGTTGAAGTGCTGACCGGAATCTGGTATGGCAAAACAACTGGTGCCCCGCTCACGCTTTGGGTCAAAAACCGGGACTGCAAGCTCGACAACATGCCGGAGATTGAGTATCCCCGACCCGGTCACGCTGATTTAGCGGGTGCAATAAAATACGGCACACCGATTCGTCCGGTTTTGGAGCGGGCAAGTGCAAGAGAAACCGCCGCACGGGTTGCTGCCGGAGCCGTTGCCAAGTTGTTTCTGGCACAACACGGAATCCAGGTGCTCGGTTACGTGGCGTCAATTGGAAATTTGAATCTTGAGCCGGACAATTCAGCAGCCGCGTCTGATACTGGTGCCAATTTGACACCGGATAAGATTTGCGAACTGCGTGATAAAAGTGTCGTTTACTCACTCACACCGGAGCGGGACGAACAGGTTAAGCAGCTAATCGACAAAACCGCTGAAAACGGTGACACGCTCGGCGGCGTAATAGAAGTTCGGGCTTTTTCCGTTCCAATCGGTCTCGGCACACACACGCAGTGGGACGAAAAACTTGACGGAAAAATCGCGCAGGCGGTGATGTCAGTGCAAGCGATTAAAGGGGTTGAAATCGGACTCGGTTTCAAAGCGGCAACGCTGCCAGGTTCGCAGGTTCATGATCCGATCATGTTTGACGCCAAAACGGCAAATGAAAATACAGGCGGATTCACCAGACCGAGCAATAACGCCGGCGGAATTGAAGGGGGAATCTCAAACGGCGAACAAATTGTCGTCCGGGCCGCCATGAAACCGATACCGACTTTGCGTAATCCGCTCCCGTCGGTTCATTTACATACGAAAGAGCCGAAACCCGCCGTGTACGAAAGAAGCGACGTTTGCGCTGTCCCCGCAGCCAGTGTTGTCGTCGAAGCCGCCGTTGCCCTCGAAATCGCAAAAGCAATGATTTGAGGGTGGCAGGTGAACAGGTGAGCAGGAAGGGGAGAGAATTCCAGAATATATCACCTATTCACCTATTCACCATTTTTGCATGCAGCCGACCAACGGAAGGCGATTTACTTCACGCGAAGCGGTATGCCTGGACGGCAGGTCCCCTGTTCACCTATTCACCATTTTTGCAAGCAGCCGACCAACGGAAGGCGATTTACTTCACGCGAAGCGGTATGCCTGGACGGCAGGTCCCCTATTCACCTGTTCACCCTCCCCCGTGTCTGACCGATATTATCTCGAAACCGCACCGCATAACGGCATTGCCGTTCTTGAAGGGGACGAAGCACGTCACCTCGTTAAAGTCATGCGCAAAGCAGTTGGTGACACCGCGGTTCTTTTTGACGGGAAAGGGAACGAATTCGACGCCGTAATCGAATCGGCAAGTAAAGATAAAGCGTCGCTGCGAATTGTCAAACATCATGAATTGCCGGACGAAAATCGTGCGGAACTAACTTTGGCGGTTGCTCTTCCGAAAGGTGAACGCCAAAAATGGATGATTGAAAAGCTAACGGAACTCGGCTGTACACGGCTCATACCACTCGCAACTGCACGTGGTGTCGCAAAAACTGACGCCAATGTGCTCGAAAGATTGAAACGTGGTGTCATTGAAGCCGCCAAGCAGTGCGGAGCTTCGAGGCTAATGGAAATCATGCCGGAGATGAATATCAGCGGATTGACCGAACTTGTCGAATCGCAGTCAAATTCGGCGGAAACCTCGCGTTGGATTTTGCATCCGTCACCGGAAGATAATGGTCCGGTACGTAATTGTTTCGAAGTGAACAAACCGCTCGTCGTTTTAATCGGTCCGGAAGGTGGGTTCACCGATGCCGAAGTTGAACTTGCAAAGAATCTCGGTTGGCAGCCGATTGGACTCGGTTCACAAATCCTGCGCATAGAAACAGCCGCAATTGCAATTAGTGCGGCTGTGTTGGTTCAGAACTGTACGTCTCAGTACTGAGTATCAGCTAAATTTTTCATCCCTGTTAGCCCCGGAGCCTGCTCCGGGGTGCTACGCCGAGCAGGGCTCGGCGGCTAACAACACATAAATGTAAAATTACTAACGATTTCCTTTTGGACCTGGAGCAATTAAAGCTTTATATTCGTTTTCGCTTTTAATTTCCTTAATCTTTACGTTTTTGAACGCAACTGGATCACCGTGTCCGAGGAAACCAACCAAGCCGGTTTCGTTGAACGTGTGGTTCGGGTTGTCGGTGTCAAGACAAGGTTCAGTTCCGTTGATGAAATCGGTCATGTCAGCGTCAACAATTGTCTGGCCGTTACATACGACACGGATTTTATTTCCGTACACAATGATTTCTTCGTCGTTCCATTCGCCAACTGGACGCAAAGAACCTTGTTTTGCTGGTACAAAACGGTATACCGAGCCGTGAAACTGATAAGGTTTCAAGTCTTTATACACGTCAGCAGTGTCGTCCAGAATTTGTATTTCATACCCGTCATAAGCAGCATTTACGCCCATTTTCGTGTGGATTCCAACTCCGTTATTGCCAGCCGGCGGAAGTTTGAACTGGAAACGGAACACGAAATCTTTATATTCTTTTTTGGTCAGAATGTTTCCGCCTGGATCGCAAACCATTGCACCGTCAACAACTTTATACTCTTTCGTTGCGCCCTGCCAGATATTTTCGTCAATGTCTTTTCCGTCAAACAAGAGTTCAAAACCTGCGTCCTTGTTATATTGCGGAAACGTGTTTTGCTCTCGCGGAATACGTCTCAGACGGTTGAATCTATGCGGCTGCGCATAAGCAGTTGAAGCGAAGACAAGTAAAACCAGAATTATTGATAATGCTCTTTTCATAAATTGTAAGTGTAAGTAAACGAGTGGGGGAATAGGTAAATAAGACTCGAGACGTTAGATTTTAAAGTTGGGCAAATTCTGCTTTTCTGACGTCTAACGTCTGCTGTCTAAAGTCTAACTTCTAACGAATAACTTCGTGGTAAGCGTAACCGCCACCAGGAATTGCGACTTTGTAACGGCCTTTTTCGTCCGCAACTGTCGGCGGTGTCGAATCCCAATCATAACCGCTAGGCACAAGTGCGACGTCGGAGTTCATCATTTCGTCCCAAGTAATTCTTTGGCCAGTGTAACAAACTTCACGACCGAGAATTCCGAGCATTGTACTTTGCGCCATGTAGGTGCCGTTATTGATGTAGTCACGGTTTCCACGAATAGCTTTGAACAGTTCGATGTGTTCAAGGGTGTACATGTCGGAGCTGACTTTTTTCTGACGGTAAGGATTTTTGCCGGTTATGACACCAGACAGAATCGTTGCGGTTCCGTCAGTACCTTTGAAGTA
>JBOFQC010000085.1:0-5351 GCA_051660725.1 Thermoguttaceae bacterium | reverse complement strand
AACGCAAATATTTTGTACTGCGGATAGATGGCGACCATCGTTTTTTGGATTTTGAGATTGACGGAAAGCGTTATTTTTTCACCAAAGTCAGCCACGGAACGAAAGACATTGGCATCCAGCTCCTTACCCAAATGGCTCGGCAGTGTCACTTGAGTAAAGCGGAATTCCTCAAACTCGTCGATTGTCCCATGCCAAAAGAGGAATACGAAGCAAAATTGAGAGACAATAGAATTATCGGATAGAAACTAACCGCCGCAAAATCGTCAAGGATGACGTTATGAACAACACAGAAAAGCAAAGTAAAAGTAGGCGAAATCGAAATCGAAATCTAAAACCTTCCGGCATCGACTGGCTCGGCGATATTCCAAAGCATTGGGAGGTGAAACGGTTGAAATTTTGGGCGAAGTTATGCAATGGGCAAGACCCGAAACCAGTTTCCAACCCAGCTGGAGAATTTCCAATTTATGGCACAGGCGGCGTTTTCGGTCAGAGTACAGCCTGTCTTTATGACAAAGTTTCGGTTATTCTTGGACGCAAAGGAACGATTGATAAACCGCAGTATATCGAAGCACCTTTTTGGCTTGTCGATACCGCGTATTATACAAAAATACGCGACGATGTTTCGCCTCGGTTTTTCTTCTATTGCTGTGGAACGATAAAATTTGATTTGTACAAATATGGCTCTGCGGTTCCAAGCATGACACAAGAAGACCTGAATAATGTCATTTTTGCGTTTCCGCCCCTTTCCGAACAAAAACAGATAGCGGGGTTTTTGGACGAGAAGTGCGGAGAGATAGACTCGCTTATAGCGAAAAAACGACGGTTGCTCCAGTTGCTCGCCGAAGAACGTGCCGCCGTAATCAGCCAAGCTGTTACGCGCGGGCTCGACCCAAACGCCAAGCTAAAACCTTCCGGCATCGACTGGCTCGGTAAAATTCCAAAACACTGGGAGGTGAAACGGTTGAAGTGGCTTGCAGATATAACTACGGGAGACAAAAACACCGAAGATAGAGTTGATGACGGCGCATATCCGTTTTTTGTACGCTCGCAGACCATTGAATATATCGATTCTTTCACGTTTGATGGTGAAGCGGTTCTTACCGCAGGCGATGGAGTTGGAGTCGCAAAAGTATTTCATTATTATTGCGGAAAATTTGACTTTCATCAACGAGTTTATAAAATCAGTAAGTTCCGCGAAATTTCGGGAAAATACTTCTTTCATTTTGTTCAGGACAATCTGCATAAAGAAGTGTTTCGCCTAAATGCAAAATCGACAGTAGATAGCTTGCGTTTACCAATGTTTCAAAATTTTCCCGTTACAATACCCCCGCTTTCCGAACAACGTGAGATCGTTGCATACATCGAGCAGGAGACGGGGCGGATTGATGCGATTGTCTCTTGTACAGAGCGAGAGATCGAGCTTTTGGCGGAATACCGCACCGCGCTCATCAGCGAAGCAGTCACGGGGAAAATCAACTTTTCGGAGCAAATTACCGAAAACAATGTTGATAAACAAACGAGAAGAAATTCCGCGATTCGCCGTGCAGTTTTGGCTGCCGAGGTCGTTAAAAGGTTTCATACTCATCAAAATTTCGGGCGTGTCAAACTTATGAAATGCCTCTATCTTCTCGAAAATCATTTGCGGATCGAGCAACTTGATATGGAATGGAGCCGCCAATTAGCTGGACCTTATTCGCCCCAAGGAATTGGTTCTGCGGAAAAAATTCTCAATCAGAATAAATGGTACTCTTTCAGGAAAACGAAAGCGGAAGTTCAGTATTTTCCGCTTGCAAAGTCTGGTGGACACCAGAAGTATTTTGCAACATGGTTTGGCGATAAACAAAATGAAATCGACTATCTTCTCGGTCTGCTTCAAAATCTCGATTGGGAACAGTGCGAAATCGTTGCAACACTCTACGGGGCGTGGAATGACTTGATTATTCAAGGTGAAGCTGTTTCGGATGATCGTATCATTGATGAAGTACGAAATCACTGGCACGATTCCAAAAAACGTTTCGATGTGGAGCGGCTGCAAAAAGCATTGGAGTGGATGCGCAAAAATCAGATTGTTCCGACAGGCTGGGGAAAACTATTAAACATACCAAAGAAAAAATAACACCAATGCCGATTCACACCGAAAAAACCTTTGAAACTGCCGTGTGCGAGCTGCTTTGCGAAAATGGTTGGACGCAGGGGAACGCCGAAGATTATTCGGCGGATTTGGCTCTGTTTCCCACTGTTTTGCACTCCTTCCTCAAAGATACGCAACCGAAAGAATGGGAAAAATTTTGCAGCTATTATCCAAAAGATGCAAATCAGAAATTTTTGCTGCGGCTGCACCGAGAACTCGATCTGCGAGGTCCCCTTGATGTCTTGAGAAACGGAATCACCGACAGCGGCATTAAATTTCAACTTGCGTTTTTCGAGCCGGACCACGCACTCAACCCGGAGACTATCGCGCTGTTCCAAAAAAATCGGCTTACCGTTACTCGGCAGGTGCATTATTCGACGAAAACGCCGAGCAAAAGCGTCGATCTTCTTCTTGCCATAAACGGGCTGCCGATTGCAACGGTTGAACTGAAAAACCATTTTACCGGTCAAAACGTCAATGATGCGATTGCCCAGTACAAACGAGACCGCGACCCTCGTGATCTGCTGTTTCAGTACAAAAAACGGACGCTCGTTCATTTTGCAGTTGACTCCGACGAAGTGTTTTTAACGACGAAACTGGCGGAAAACCAGACTACGTTTATTCCGCTCAATCGGGGAAACAAAGGTGGGGCAGGCAATCCGAATAATCCAAACGGGTACAAAACGGAGTATTTTTGGACTGAAATTCTTGAGCGGCGGAGCTTGTTCGAGATTATCGGTCGCTTTTTGCATATCCAAAAAGAGGAGATACGCACCGAGAAAAAAATCATTAAAAAAGAAAAAACGCTCTTTCCTCGGTATCACCAGATTGACGTTGTTCGTAAGCTGCGCGACGATGTGAAAAAAAATGGCACCGGTCTCAGTTATCTGATTCAACATTCAGCGGGGAGCGGCAAAAGCAATTCGATTGCGTGGCTGGCTTACCGGCTCAGTACCGTCTTTGACAAAAACGACAAACGGATTTTCGATTCGGTCATTGTTGTTACAGACAGAACGGTTTTGGATCAGCAGCTTCAGGAAACGATTTACCAATTCGAGCATAAACAAGGGGTAGTGCAGCGGATTGACAAAGATTCAACCCAGCTTGCCGCTGCGATTGCATCGGGCAAAAACATCATCATAACGACGCTTCAAAAATTCCCTTATGCGCTCGATAAATTGAGCGAAAATCCGGGACACAATTACGCCGTGATTATCGACGAAGCGCACAGCAGTCAGGGGGGCACCGCGAGTGATAAGATGAAGCAGGCACTTATCGGTAAAGACGTAACGCTGCAAGAAGCGGAGGAATTACAACGGAAAGAAGACGAAAAAGAAAAAGACGGCGACGACCTGATCCGTGAGGTGATAGAAAAACGTGGTCCACAAAAGAATATCAGTTTTTTTGCATTTACAGCAACACCGAAACCCAAAACGCTGGAAGTCTTTGGAACGAAAGATGCAGAGGGGAAACCGCGCCCGTTTCATCTTTACAGCATGAGGCAAGCGATTGAGGAGCGGTTCATTCTCGACGTGCTGAAAAATTACACGACGTATAAAACGTATTACGGTTTCTGCAAAAAAATCGAAGACGACCCGCTTCTTAACAAGAGAAAAGCAACGCAGGCAATCGGGCATTTTGCGTCTATTCACCCAACTAATCTTGCGCAAAAGACGGAAATCATGGTCGAACATTTCCGGCAAATAGTTCGGCACCAGATCGGCGGACGTGCTAAAGCGATGGTTGTGACGAGTTCCAGAAAACATGCGCTGCGATATTATTTGGAGTTCAAAGAATATATCGAGGAAAGGGGGTATCAGAAAATCATCAAACCGCTGGTCGCGTTTTCCGGCACAGTTTTTGACGAATCATATCCTGATGGTGTTACTGAATCAACGCTCAACAAATTCGGCGAAAGAGAGCTGCCGAAACATTTTGCGACTGATGAATATCAGGTTTTGCTCGTCGCTGATAAATATCAAACTGGTTTTGACCAACCGCTTTTGCAGACGATGTATGTTGATAAAAAGCTCTCCGGCATTAAAGCGGTGCAAACGCTGTCGCGGCTCAACCGTGTCTGTGACGGAAAAATGGACACGTTCGTTCTTGATTTTGCAAACGAACGTGAAGTGATTCAGGAAGCGTTTCAGGCGTATTATGAAGAAACGATGATGGACGAGACCACCGATCCGAACCACCTTTACGATTTGAAAAACACGCTTGCAACGGCGGCGGTTTACTACCAATCGGAAGTCGATGCCTTTGCGAAGATTTTTTACGCGCAGGGACGATTTGGCGCAAAAGAACAGGGCCGGTTGTACGCTTTTATTACTCCGAGCATTGATCGATATAACCAAAAAAGTGAAGACGAACAGGACGAATTCAAAAAAGTGATGACGACTTTTGTCCGGCTCTACTCGTTCCTGTCGCAAATCATGCCGTTCCAAGATGTCGAATTAGAAAAGCTCTATTCGTTCAGTCGGTATCTGTTGCCAAAGCTACCGAAAACGGATTACATTGGACGCATGAAACTGGACCACGAAGTCGCTCTGGAGTATTATCGGGTACAGAAAATAGCGGAAAACGACATTGCCCTAGAAATTCGTGGCGAGTCCCCTCTTGACCCGATTACGGAGGCAGGTATTGAAAAAGACAAGGAAAACAAGGATAAGCTGTCGAGTATTATCACCATCCTGAATGACAGATTTGGCACGGAGTTTGTGGCGGCAGATAAACTTTTCTTTGACCAGTTGGAAGAAGAATTGTACGCCGATGCCAACCTCCGCGAGCGAGCTGTCAGCAATGATGTTGACAATTTCAAATTTGCGGTAAATGATATTTTCGATTCAAAATTGCTTGACAGGATGGAAAACAATCAGGAAATCTTCGACCGGATAATGGAAAACAACGAGTTTGGCGCATTGGTAAGGACGCTAATAACCGAGCAACTCCATAAGCGGTTCAACTCCAAGTGATGTAAATCCAACATTTTGCCGCGACATTTTGAATCGCGTACCGCTACTCATTTTCGCAGAAAAGTGGTAAAATGGGCGGGAGTTGATTTGCGGTCCAACTACTCTAGGCAATGCCACTGCTGTGCGGATGCACCTCGAAAGTTAGCTGCAATGTCGTCATAATTACCGCAAAATAACTTGGGTTTGCAAAACGAATACTCATCAGTTCCTTTCCTTCTCACTTTTGGTAATTTTTTTACCAATCG
>JBOFQC010000084.1:0-3005 GCA_051660725.1 Thermoguttaceae bacterium | reverse complement strand
GGAAAACCTTTTGCACGACTTGCCTGGAAAGAGTTCAGCGAAGCGTTCGAAGAATATCCTTACGGAAGCGGTTTATACACGGCACCAACGCAAATTGGGCCGGCAAATCCGTTTTACGAGAAACCAACCGGTTACGCCCCAACAATGGTAGGCATGCCGTATGACGGTGTCAACAACTGGTGCGGCCCGTACACTCCGGAAATTTACGCGTCGCAAATGGAAAAAATCGCAAACGGTTGGAAAAAGGGTATTACACAACTCGAAAAAGCGTTACCTTTTGTCCCGAAAGAACGTAAAGCCGACGTGACGCTTGATTTGCGTTGTGCTAAAGCCGGGGCATTAACTTTCGGCAGTGTGGCAAGACAGTGCCGTTTTATTTTGCTCCGTGACGAATTTGGCGCCATTCCTGAATCAGAAAAACAGTCCGAAAAAGCAAATATTATTCGGAAAAAAATCAGAACTCTAATCGAAGAAGAAATTACCGATTCAATTGAGTTGTTCAAAATTTCACGAGATGATTCGCGAATCGGTTTCGAGGCGTCGAACCATTATTTTTACGTGCCGTTTGATCTCGTTGAAAAAGTAATCAATTGCCGCGCTATTTTGGAAAAATATTGATTAAGTTCATTTACGATCAAATATACTGTCGCTCGGCAAAGAGAACGGCAACACATTCGGGATTGAGTTGCTGTTCCACTTTGACACCAGCCGGCTTCTGTATTTGAGTTACCCGGGGATTGCAATTACGCTGCATCCCCGGCTCTTTTCGTAAAGCTAAATATTATAAAGTTATATTTTGGGAATTACGGTAATAGTATACTCGGTATCACCTGGTCGCATCAGATAACTTTCCTCTTCCGTTTTGTGGTTATAACCGCAATCAAACTTATACTCCGCTTCGACATCCGGCGCGTTTTTCCAATTGAGAACGCCTTCATAATCGAAATATAATCTGTAAAACCATCCCAGTTGCTTATTATAATAGTCCGGCCAGGTAATTTTTTCTATAGAGACGCCACTTACCGGGTCACCAGCGGTGTCAACAGCTCGTACACGAAGTGTTTTTCCTTGTTTTAGTGTCACTTCAACCAAATCGTTATCCGATTTAACTTCATGCACGAATTTTTCCGGCGTGAAACGGTAATCAATCACAGCGATTTCCACACTTGATTGTGCCGAACGGTCAACAACGACAACGTGATCTCCGATTGGACATTTTCGGTCATAATTTGTTACACCTACAGCTGAGTCTCTGAAAATTTTGGCACCTATCACGGGTGTGCCTTTTTCGTCTTTAACACGAACAGTAACCAAAGCCGCTTTTTTCATTACACGCGGAGGAATTTTTTCATTGTCTCCAACCTGCTGAATATAATCGCTTGCTTCAATGTAGTCTGGAGATGAATATTTGATATGCGTACTCTCTTTTGAATTATAAAATTTCGGGATTGACCATTTTCCCTCGGAATTAGTTTTTGTAAAATGTACTTGACCGATTTCATGTGGTGTCAATGTTCCATAATAACGTAATTCATGTGGCGCAAACAACGAAATATTGATATCTGGTATGCCTTTGCCTTCTTCGTTCACCAAGGTGCCTGAAATAGATCGGTCATAACGCGGAAGTGTCATTGTCCATTGTTCCGGCACGCAATTTGTTGGATTATCTATACGCATTTTCTTTCCTTCATGACCAAAAGTTTCCCGCCAATTAACTTGCGCTGATAAAAAGTCGTCACCAGCGGTAATATCCATTGAAAACAATATTATCTGGTTTCGTTTGAAAGACGAAAAATCCAACACACATTTTCCTTGTGAGTCGGTTTGGATTTTACCGCTGTATTTTTTTCCAGTAGAAATATATTCGTTAAAAAATTCCTTGGAATCCAAATTTACGAGTCCGATCACTGCGTTAATATCTGCTCCAACAACCGGTTCTCCATTTTGGTCCACCAAAGTCAAGTCGAGTTTTTCCGGGAGATAAATGTGCCGATCTGTTTCCCAGCTTTGAAGCGGAAGTGGATCAGAAGCCACCATTTTTACAACGTATTCCGACACTTCCGGTGTCAGGATAAAACCACCTGTTTCTGGTGTGTAAACATGTTTATCATCGAAAAAATGCACAAGAGCAGGATAGTAGTGCCAACCTGTTCTAAACCGTATTTCTTCGTCGCAGGGAGCGTTCACCCATTTCCAAGTAGCACCATTATCTTCCATTTCCCATCCTCTCATGTGTCCGAAAATGTTACTGTTGATTGAGGAGTATTCTTTCCATTCATAAGGCTCGACATAGGCGTCATGAAATGGTTTTCCATCTTCGGTAACAAATGAAATTTTAATGGTTCTTGCCGGATGTAAAACAAAGTCGGCTATTTTGTCTTTTTTGTCAACGTCGACCATTCTTCCACAAAAAGCTTTTTCATGCGATTGAGGAATTAC
The DNA here is from genome assembly GCA_051660725.1 of Thermoguttaceae bacterium. Lineage (GTDB taxonomy): Bacteria > Planctomycetota > Planctomycetia > Pirellulales > Thermoguttaceae > JAVBSX01. The sequence goes on along the minus strand of JBOFQC010000084.1, from coordinate 566 downwards.
TGAATAATTTCCAGGCGGCAACGCTTTTACGAAATAATTTCCATTCTCATCAGTTTTTGCAGATGTTTCAACTTGAACAGCACTGCATACGACTAGAACTTCAACATTTTCAAGCGGTTTCCCGTCTTGGTCGGTAATATTTCCAGAAATGCTATTTCCCGAATCCATCTCGACAAGTGAAAAATCAAGCGAAATATTTCCGTTATATTTGACGAAATCAGGATGCGTAAAAGTAAAATTATTAACAAACTGAAAATCGAAAAAAGGCCCAACTTCCCAAGTTCCGTTTTCATTTGTAGTAACGGTATACTGCTTTCCTGGCCAAGGATAGTAACCACTTGCAATTATCCCAACAGCACCGGCGATTGGATTGCCTGATTTGTCGACTACTTTTCCGGAAAAATTTTTGGTTCCGTATAAAACGTTTTCATAAAGGAACTTTATCTTCCCGTCTTCTTCGACTACTTGAATCGCAGGGCCTTCGTAAGTACTGGTAGCCGCCTGCTTCGCATTCTGAGAAGGGAGTATTTCCGAAAATGTTAAGACAGGAACCTCGCTGTTATTCG
>JBOFQC010000083.1:0-1573 GCA_051660725.1 Thermoguttaceae bacterium | reverse complement strand
AAATACCTTATCTTCGATCTCGAAGCAACACGCCGGGAACGAGACGAATTACAAAAAATATTAGATGACAGAATTTAACACAGATTTTACAGATTTTAACGAAATACCACAGCGTATCCTTGAAATAGTACATTCACCGAAGTACCGCCCGATAAAACCTAAAAGACTCCGTGAACTGCTCGGCATGTCAAAAGATGATAAAGCTGAGTTAAGGAGTATTTTGCGCAAACTTGTCGCCAATGGCAATGTCAATTACGCCGCTAATCATTATATTCTGCCAGGCGCTTTAAGCACATTGTCAACTAAATCGGGTAGGCCAAGTAAGTCGGGCAATCAGGATGCCCCGGGTAAGTCTGCTTCGATTTCGGCAATTCCCGATTCGAAAAGAGTTTCCGCTCGTGTAGACAAAAATACTCGAAATGAACCGATCTTGAGCAAACAAGAATCAAGAATGCTGAAAGAAACCCGTAAAAAACGAGCAGCCGGCGATTCGGAACTTAAAATCATTGTCGGACGCTTTAGACGGAGTACTTCCGGAATCGGATTTGTGCGGCCACGTGATGCAGAAGCTGGTGCCGACAAGTCAGTTGACATTTTTATTTCCCAACATTTCACGCAAGACGCAACTACCGGCGACCTTGTTTCGGTTGAAGTCTTTCCAGAAAAAGCGAAGAAAGACGTATCAAAAATACGCATGACTCGTAAAGAGTTCAAGCGTATAAAACACCGATTAGGTAAAGATTCTCAGGAAACCGGCGACGAACGGGGGCCTCGTGGGCGAATAATTGAAATTCTTGAACGGGCAACTCATCGCTTTGTCGGCTCTTATTACGAAGAAGGGGACTGGGGTTACGTTCAAATTGACGGAAACGCTTTCCAGCACCCCGTTGTTGTAGGTGATCCAAGTGCGAACTCGGCCCAACCAAACGACAAAGTTGTTGTTGAAATGCTGCAATTTCCGACAAATTACCGAGACGGTGAAGGGGTCGTGGTTGAAGTTCTTGGTCCGCACGGTCAGCCTGGAATCGACACACTTCTGATTATACGCGAATACGGTTTGCCGGACCAATTTTCGGAACCCACACTTCAAAACGCCCGAGAAGTTGCGGAAGCGTTTTTTGCTGAAAACCACGACGAAATTGTTCCCCGACGTGATTTAACCGAAGAAACTATCATTACAATTGACCCGGCAGACGCACGGGACTTCGACGACGCGATTTCGCTCGACATTCTGGACAACGGACACTGGATGTTGGGTGTTCACATTGCCGACGTTTCGCATTTTGTGCGAGATGGTTCGCCACTTGACCAGGAAGCGAAAGACCGCGGAACAAGCGTTTATCTTCCGGACCGTGTGATTCCAATGCTTCCGGAGCTGATTTCCAATTCATTGGCGAGTCTGCAACCTGACAAAGTCCGATTTACACTCTCGGTTTTCATGGAGTTCACGCCGGACGGAATCCGCTGTAACACCGAGATATTTCCGGCAGCGATTAAAAGTGCGGCCCGATTCAATTACGACGAAGTGCAGGAATTTTTGCAAAAACTTCCGGCTTATAGTAGTCGCTTAACA
>JBOFQC010000082.1:0-6156 GCA_051660725.1 Thermoguttaceae bacterium | reverse complement strand
GGATAATATGGCGTTATCCAAAAGGCAAAACGAGATCGTTGCGACTGCAATGAATCTAATTGCTGACGGCGGTATTAAGAATCTGACAATCAAAAATATCGCTTTGGAGCTGAATATAACAGAACCGGCAATTTATAGGCATTTTCAAAGCAAGTCCGAAATTATTCGGAATATGATTGATTCGTTTGATTCAGCAGTTGAATACGATCACCTTGCAGAAAAAGGGTTAGACGGTGTGGAAGAGTTTATTCGCAGCCGAATAGAGCAAGCACTTGCCAACCCAAAGCAGGCGAAGGTGATGTTTGCTGAGGAACTTTTCATGGACGACCCGGAGTTTTCGCGTCTGATTTGTCAAATGATGCACTGTCACAAGGAAACAATGGAAAAATGCTTCGCTTATGCACAACTACACGGCGAAATTCGCTCAGATGTTTCCTGTGAAATGGCGTTTAGAATTGTTTTCGGCTCGGTAAGATTATTGATAAAACAATGGAGTATGAGCGGACACGCTTTCGATCTGAAAGCCAAAAGTGAGGAATTGTTATCCGCAATCCGAACATTATTTATTGACTTGCGCGAAAAAAGTGAGCTGATGAATTGAAAAAATTGTCTTGTATACTGTAGCCGGGCTCCGGTATAATGATAAAACTTTCCCATTATTTCAGGTGTTATTTTTCTGGAAAGGTCAAACCAACATAAATGGAGGTAAAAAATGAGTATGTTCTGTTTTCAGTGTCAGGAAACCGCACATAATACCGGGTGCAATATGTTGCAGGGGGTTTGCGGCAAAAAGGCCGAAGTGGCCAATAAAATGGACGAACTGATCCAACAATTAAAACTAATAACATTGACTTGCGAACCGAGCCGTGAACTGGGGCTTTTTATCGCCCAGTCGCTTTTCATGACAATAACCAATGCCAATTTCGACATTGTACGAATCGAAAAGCAACTTGAACGGGCAAAAAGTCTGACGGGTCAAACCACAGCGTCCGCGCCACTTGGCGTGCTTGCGTGTCAAAACGAGGATATTCGTTCACTCAGAGAATTGCTTACTTATGGTGTCAAAGGCATTTCCGCTTATGCCGACCACGCTGCAATGCTCGGAAAAGAGGATATGGAAATTTACCAATTCATTTTCAAGGCTTTAGCAGCGACAACCAAAGACATTTCGGACAAAGAATTGGTCTCGTTGATTTTGGAATGCGGGAATATTGCGGTCAAAACAATGGCGCTGCTTGACGAAGCCAACACCACAACTTTCGGCAACCCTGAAATCACGCAAGTGAAAACATCCGTTGGTACCCGTCCGGGAATTTTGGTATCAGGCCACGATTTACGCGACCTGAAAGAACTTCTGGAACAAACAAAGGATGCGGGAATTGACATTTACACGCACAGTGAAATGTTGCCTGCTCACTATTATCCGGAATTGAAAAAGTACCCACATCTGTACGGCAATTACGGCAACGCATGGTTACATCAAGCCGCAGAATTCGAAAGCTTTAACGGAGCGATTCTGATGACCACCAACTGCATTATTCCGGTACGGGAAAGTTATGCACGTCGGATTTACACTACCGGAATGGCCGGATATCCGGGCGTGCCGCACATCGCAGATCGAAAACAAGGTGGAACGAAAGATTTTTCCGCAATTATTGCTTTGGCGAAAACATTGCCACCGCCGACCCAACTCGAAGACGGAATTCTTGTCGGGGGATTCGCTCACAATCAGGTTCTGGCGTTGGCTGACAAAGTAGTTGACGCCGTAAAATCTGGCGCAATCAAACGTTTCGTAGTAATGGCTGGTTGCGACGGCAGGCAGAAAAGCCGCGAGTATTTCACGGAAGTTGCAACGAAATTACCAAATGACACCGTGATTCTGACAGCGGGATGCGCAAAATACCGCTACAACAAACTTGCACTCGGTGATATCGGAGGAATTCCTAGAGTACTTGACGCCGGACAATGTAACGACTGCTACTCATTGGCTGTAATCGCGCTAAAACTTAAAGAAGTTTTCGGATTGGATGATGTCAATGATCTACCACTCTCGTTTGATATCGCGTGGTACGAACAGAAAGCGGTAGCGGTGTTACTGGCTCTGCTGGCGTTGGGTTTCAAGGGATTACGTTTGGGACCAACACTTCCGGGATTTTTGTCGCCCGGAGTCGCAAAAGTTCTCGTCGAAAATTTTGACATCAAGTTAATAACCGACCCGCAAACAGATGTTGACGCCATGATGAACGGAAAATAATTCCTTAATCACAGGTCTTTGACGCAGTTTCCCGGAGCCAAACCTCCGGGACTAACAAGTTAATCTTATATTTTCATGACAGATAATAAAGCAAAAGCGTGGTGTTACGCAGGAATTCCAATTTTATTTCTGGTAGGAGCTGCACTTCACTTCACGTATCAATGGCTCGGACGCAACGTAATCGTTGCGGTTATTGCCCCGATCAACGAAAGTGTCTGGGAACACACGAAAATGGTTCTTGTTCCGATAATCGTGTATTGGTGGTTGTACTATTTCGTTGTTCGTAAAAGCAATCCTGTTAATATTAACCGTTGGGCAACTGGTGCGATGACGTCACTAATGGTGTCAATTATCGCAATTCCTTTTATGTACTACTTTTACACGTCAGCCTTTGGCGTGCATTTGTTGGCAGTTGACATCTCTTTGCTTTTCATTGCGTTGGCTTTTGGTCAGACGCTTGGCTGGCATGTGTACGTTCACGGTCGTGGTGTCAACCATGTGCTGGTTTGCGTAATCATCACTGCGATTATATTTTGCTACGGAGTGTTTACGTTTTTTCCGCCGCATATTCCGTTATTTATTGACTATTCTGTTGCAAATGTTGCAAAGTAAAAATGGCGTGCATATCTGTTTTGCATACATAAAGTGAACAATGTGACACTGCCTCACTTTGAGCACTTAGCGAAGTGGAATTTTGTCGACAAGAAGTTGGAAGTCGTCGACAAAAAAACACAACGCAGCTCAGTTATTTCACAACATTATTGTTTTACAACTGGCACGTAGATTTCAAAGGAGTCGTCAGGTTGCCAATTAGTCGGATATAATTCGAAACACGGGGCCTGCATATTAAGGCCGTATTCTTTCTGGCCGTTAACCCATTGTGTGTAAACATACATGTAAACTTCGCCGAGTTGTTTCAAATTTGGAACGGTACATTTCGCGTAAGCTCCAGCAGTTATGTCAATTGTGCCCATACCACTTGGTACCGCAGCTCCCGACTTGGCAGCAACGGCAGCCCAATAATCGAAATCGTTTTCATTATGCATGATTGAGATGCCGTAAGCTCCCGAGCAACCGCAGTCACATGCGGATACTTCAGCCATTCTCGGACCGAATGTATGCCAGATTGTTGGACAGTCAGCTTGGGCTTTTTGCATGTTTGTCGCGACTTTCATGCCGATCAAGTGCTTTGCCGGAAATTCAATAATTGATACTTCAAAACTCATTATAGACTCCTTTTGTAAAAGACAAGGTGAAAGAAAAATATGCCGAAGTCAGTATGAACGGCAACATATCATCGAGATATGTCTACCACGGACTCGGTACATATCCAATTATACCAATGAATTGGCAAAGTGTCGAGACTGTATGATGTGTAAAATATTCGTAACCGTTCACGGTATTTTTCGCAGAACAGAATAGTTCACGGCGGCGGTAACATAAAAATACTCACCATATCACCAATGTAGATACCACTCAGTGTTGTCAAACTTAATTTACGAAGCAAATACGACAAGCAAAACTGAAAAAACTCAGTCGCCTATTTTTGAAGCTCGTTTCATCAATGTAAAGATGCTTTTTCCATGAATGGGTACGCGATACTACTACATGCTTTTAGCTTTGTTTTGTATTTGCCAACGTTTGCATAAGCGGGGCATATATCGAGTCAATATGATCTGATAAGTTGATTCGATGGCTAGCGTAACAATGTGTCATTAATGCACCATTAAGTGCCGTACAAAGAGTAAGGGTAAAGAGCTCTGCGTCTTTGACTATAAAGTCACCATTTTCAATACCTGCTTGGATTACCATTTGAAATGGGGCGAAAAACTGACGTTTCGTTTGCGTACGAACCTCATCTGGCACTGTTCCCTTAAAAAGTGATCGTTGCCATGAAAATAATTCTATGAAATCAGTATTCTTCTCAAAAAAATTACTCCATTCTTTACCTAAACGTTTTAATTTGGATAAGTTGTCTAAATCTGATTCAACAATCGAGGTTGCGAGTTTGAAAAAATCTTCTCCTGCCCAAATACTTACAGCCCAAAACAAGTAGTCTTTTGTATAAAAATAACGAAATACTGTTCCTTTGCTAACATTAGCAATATCTGCAATTTTCTGTACATCAGTTTTGTGGTAGCCGCTATTTGAGAATACACTGAATGCTGCATTAAGGATCGCATCCCGTTTCGTTGCGCAGAATGATTTACCAATTTGTTCACCAAACAGGTTTTTGATGACATCCTTAAATTCAGCCATTATTTGAATTTCGCGAGGACAATAAAAAGTTAAGAACTGGAACACGAGCTTGTGACAGACTACCCCTGAAAATAATGTAATACCATTTTTTTCCAAAACAAGTATTTTTCGATTAGATTGGGATAAAATACGTGTTTTTACAACATGTATGGCGATTATACCGGTTTTAATGCACTAAGAACAAAGATTATGAGACACCTCCAAAAAATTGGATGTGTCTCATTTTTGAAAAAAATTGGTCCGCGATAAATCATCGCTTGGTTGTAATTTAGGGCGATAACAAGTATCATAATCATCTACTAGAGGCAAGGTTTACGTCGAGTAGGCCTGAATAGAAATTGGAAATAAAACCACTGCCCGAAAGAACAAAGGTTTTGTTATTGTGTACCGTAGCACGGCATGGCGGGAACATGCAAAATTATCTAAAATGAAGGATTCACCTGTGTTTCTTAATACCGAGCAAGCAGAGATAATACGTGCTAAATTGCGTGAAGGGCAACGGCTGATTCGCCGGATAGGAATACGTCCTTGAAATTGTTGTGCGAAACTTATTATCTGATTCGCATTTTTGTACCGGAGAAAAATTTCTGTTCTGCCTGTGAAAAAACAAACAAAAAAAGTTTTTTACTTTCTTTTTTAGGCTCATACAGTTGCTATACTAAATTCGTATAAAATTTTGCGTGATAATATATAAAAGCATTTGCTTTTCTGATATGCTATAAGCTATATTTGAGTAAAGTTATAATATATACTGTCAACGGCAATAAACTTACTTTTCTTATGTTGGGCAAAATGGAAGTTTATACTGTACGTGGTCATGAAGCTCACCTTTTCCGAATTTAGGTTTTTTGAAATTTTTCACAATCAAACCAACAAAATTTCGGAAAATCAAGACGACCACGGAAGGCGAAAAAAACTCACGCTAATCGCACCGCCATGCCGTGCTACGGTATATAATATCAGTTTGTTTTCTTTTGGTAGCAACTCAACACATCCCCAATTGGGACAAATACTAATACAATGAAAAATACGCGTTACAATAACAGATTCGAGTCTTTGAGTTCTTTTTTTCTGGTTGCACTATTAATATTAATAATAAGAAACTCTGTAACAACGGAATACTGTCTCTCCGCTGTTGAAACGAATAAAAATGAATCTGTTACGGAAGCGGAGCAGAAAGAACATGCAGCCGTTGAGCGGTTTTGGGGATTGTTGGAAAGGGCTCCAAGACGCGGCACCGCTTTAGACAGAGTTTATGGATATTATGTAGACACCGGACAAGTTGAGGGCTTGTTGGAAAAATGCCGTGAATTAACGACCAAATCGCCAAACGATTCGAAAGTCTGGTTGTTACATGGTTTGATTTCAGTTAGAAGAAATGATGATATTGAAGCCGTTAGTGCTTTTGAAAAATCTGAGTCACTTGATACAAGTAATTATCTCGCTTCGTTTTATCTCGGAGAAACGCTCATAGCGCAAGGTAAACTGAAAGAGGCCGCCGAGGCTTTGGAACGGGCACTTGAACGAAAACCGGCCAAAACCGACCTGCTGCTCGTGATGCAGATGCTTGGACGTGTTTACGAACGGTTCGGCGACAAAAACAAAGCACTTGATATTTGGAACCGAATGGAAGAAGCGTTTCC
>JBOFQC010000081.1:0-1620 GCA_051660725.1 Thermoguttaceae bacterium | reverse complement strand
TTGTGGGCATGTGACACTCCATTGTCGTGATTGTGGAAAATCGAAATAATGATTGTAGCATGACCCACCTTTTTTTACAACCTCAAACTTATTGTAAACACCCTGTTTTTAAGCGATTACGAGTTTAGGGACTGGTTCTAAGGATGCAGAGTCGGCAAAAATGGAACTCCGTGCGTTTTTGGGACGGTTTATGGATTTTCTTTATGCAAACCCTTACGCCGTTTCGTCAGCAAAAATTGTTCTCCGCGAACACCTTGCTCCGTCTCCTGTTTACGAAAAACTCAACGAAGATATTTTCAAGAAAATTCTGGATCGAATGGTTGATGTGGTTCTCTGCATTACCAATGAAACAGATAAACGCCAAGCGGTTTTGCAGTTTTTATCAATGGCGGGCGAAATAATCGGGTTCCGAATCCAAAGGGAAATTTTAGTACGGCACTTGAAATTTACCGGCTTTTCATCACTTGAGATCGAAGAGATCAAAACGCTGGTTTTCAAAAACATTTTTCGCCAATTGGGAGTCAATCCATGAAAAAAGTTGTGATTCTGTTGGTTTTAGTCAGTCTTGGAATTGGTGCTTTTTTCATTTGGCAACACATCCAAAACAAGGCGGCTCAGGAAAATCGTGATTTTCTGACGTTGTACGGAAATGTCGAAATTCGACGCGTCAACCTCGGATTTCGTGTGTCCGGCCGGATAACGGAAATTCTGTTCAAAGAAGGGGACAGAATCGAAAAAGGTGCCGTAATTGCCAAGCTCGACCAGGAACCGTTCGAAGACAGCCTTGCAGTTGCTTCGGCACAAGTCGCAACTGCCGAGGCGAACTACGAGAAGTTAAAAGCAGGTAACCGTCCGCAGGAAATCGAACAAGCGAGATCAACGTTAAACCAAAAGGAAGCGACCTTAAAAGTTCTCGAAACAGATTTTGAGCGGGCCAAACAATTGGTTACAGACAACACCGTTACACAACAGGAGTACGACACCGCTCTTGCTCGCCGTGACGAAGCGGTTGCACAAAAACAACTCGCGGAAGAAACTTTGAATCTGCTCCTGGAGGGATTTCGCGCTGAAGATATTGCAGTGGGGGCATCACAGTTAGCCGAGGCAAAAGCAAATTTCAAACGGCTGCAAACTTCGCTCAAGGATACCGAACTGATATGCCCGAATAACGGCATTCTTTTGACGCGTGTTGAAGAACCGGGCGCAGTTGTAAATCCCGGCCAGACAATTGTAACGCTTTCGTTAAAAGACGAAGTGTGGGTTTACGTTTACATTCCTGAAAAAAAATACGGCATTGTCAAACAGGGGATGAAAGCGGAAATTTACACCGATTCGGCACCTGATAAGCCGTACACGGGACAGGTTGGTTACATTTCGCCGGAAGCGGAATTTACCCCCAAAACTGTGCAAACGACAGAACTCCGTACCGACTTGGTTTACCGAGTCCGAATCATTGCTGACACCCCTGACAACGGGCTTTGCCAGGGCATGCCGGTAACAGTTAAGTTGCTTTTGAATAGGTAGCCGTTCACGGCAGAATGTAGGTGAACAGGTGAACAGGTGATTCGAAATTACCTGAAGTCTATCTCCTATCTCCTAACTCCTAACTTCTAACTCCTA
>JBOFQC010000080.1:0-5148 GCA_051660725.1 Thermoguttaceae bacterium | reverse complement strand
ACATCCAATTCCGGTGTCGCGCTGATGCTCAATCCGATGACGGTAAGCAACGCTGTCGGTGACGCGTTTAATGGGTTTTCCAACACCAACTTCGGGAACTCAAATTACCGTGGTCAAAGCGGAAGATACGCCAGATTCGGGGCTTTCAACGCGTGGGTGAACTATGTCGGGCGGTCAAACGAAATCGTCTCGAACTTCGAGGCGGCTGTCGGTCAACGGATGAAAATGCAATCAAACGGCGTTCAACTTGGCACCGATATTTACCGGACCCGCTGTTCGCAACTTGGTGTCATGTTCGGTTACGAAAAACATAACGCGACACTTTTGCAAGACAAAACCGATGCAGATGATTACTATTTCGGACTTTATGGCCAACGCAAACTTGCCAACAACTGGGACGTTCGCGGCGTTTTCGGATACGGCTTCCAGAATTACAGTAGCCGCCGTTTCGCTTCGGATAGTAATTTATACACAGGTTCGTATGATGGCAAGAACATTCAGGCGATGTTAGAACTCGGCAAAACGCTCCGCGCGAATCGTCACCTGACTTACCGCCCGGTGGTCGGGTTTGACCTGTTCCACAACATGGTCGATGCGTATGACAGCACCAGCAGCGTAGTCGGTTCAACCACGAATCTGCATTTTAACGATTCGTCTTTGACGCAACTTTCGGCAAGAATCGGCAGCGATTTCAATTGGAAACGTAACCGGCTCGGCTTCAACGGTGGTGCGTATTATTCGTACATGATGTCAGAAAACGGCGATCATGCCCGCGTCGGTTTCAGCCGCATAGGTGTAGCTGACTCCGAGTCGACATTGACAAGCAGCGATTTGGGGCGTAATTCGTTCACGTTTGCTGCTGGTACTTCGTATGCTTTGAACCGCTGCGAAACGGTAAACCTGTTCGGCAACTACTACGGCGACTATTACGTAGACCGTGCCGGCACGCCGTTCGGTAGCACCTACATGGTCGGGCTTCAGGCGAGATTCTAGAAAGAATAGCGACAGGGAATTAGACGATTGGAAAAACACCCGCCAACTCACGTTGGCGGCTCGCTTTATGGTTCGCTGTTGCGGTCAGCGGCATGATGTACCATTATTTTTAGTCTCGTCTCGACATGAACAACTGCAAAATGTACCAGAACAGTAACACGACAGAAGCAAACAAAGCAAGTGCCGCTGCGGCGTGCTGGCTGGTGCGGTAATGGTGCATCACGTTTGAGGTGTCATACAAAATGTAGCAACACGCAAGCGCGATCATTGCATAAACGAAAATCGGGCCGAGATTAAACTGGAATATAACCGCGACAACGATCAAACCGATAGCGGCAAATCCGCCGAAAACCAAAATCGAACGCAGGAAAGAAAAATCCTTGCGTGTGAAAAATACGACAGCGGTAAGCATGCCGAACAGTCCGAGCGTAGCCGTTGCGGCTGCCGGAATTGCTTGCGGTGCAGTTATTTGCGCAATATAAAGTAACGGCACCAGAATCACGGCTTGCGCCACCACGTAAAGCGCAAGACCAGCGTACTGCGTTGCCGGGCTTACAGCGGTTAATGCCCAAGAGTTGGCGATGTAACTTACGAACATGAATAATCCGACTACAATCAGCCACGACATTTGACCGCCAATCATCATTTTGACGAGTTGGTCGATTCCCGGCAAATTTAACAACACGGTGTCAATTGCGACAAGTGCGAAAAGAGCGCCGGCCAAATTCAGATAAGTCTTGAAAATAAAGGTACTCCGCTCACTTTCTTTCGCAAGTGCGGCAAACGGATCGGAGTATTCCATGTAATCGTTTTGGTATTGATTTTGTGGTAAACTCATTTTTTTGCTGGGTTAAATGGTTGATTGGTTGACATTCACAAAATAATATTTGGATCGTAATCCTGAGCGATTAAAGCCAATTCATCCAGAATATGTTCGACTTCAAGTTTTTTAGCCGTTAAACGTAGATAATCCCAATCAAGCTGCGATTGAATACGTAATATGCTGACAACATCTTTTCGACTCCGACTGCTTCCCATTTTTATCCACACAAGTTTTGATAAAATGGAATCCTCAGGTGTTACCATTGGGACTGTTCGGCCAGTCGGGATATTTACATTTATCCGTCTTTCATATAAGTCGGGAATCATATCTGAAACATGAAAATCGACTTTGAACATATTTTCTTTGTCAATCGCTTGAAACATCGTCTGTCTTTCAATTCCTTCAATACAACCTGCGAGGCTGATAAAAAAATCATTGTCAAATTTTTCAACAATTGTAGGTGCGAGAGACACATCCCAAGGATCAAGATTTAAAACCAAATCAATATCTCTTGTCGTTCGAGGATCGCCGTATGTACTCACAGTAATCCCACCAGTAAAAACATATCCGATATTGAGATCATCAAGGAGTTTTATTACTTTTGCTGCGGTGTTATCCAAGTCGTTTAAACACCAATTTTCTGGCGGTTTATTTGTCATTGCCCGCTTTTTCTTTCTGTTCGGCTACATCAATCAGATGAAGTGCTTCAGGGTCATCCCAGTATCTTTTTCGAGCCAAAGCGAAAAGCAAATCACGTCCTTCCAAGTCTGGATGTTGTAGTTTTATTCCGGCAATTGAAAAGGCATTAACGCTTCGATTTAATTGCAGCATTTTTTCGAACCGTTCTGCAGGCGACATTGAACGTACATGATTCCAGTACATCTCTTCAATTGTTTTTGCGTCTTCGATTTTAGGCATTTTCCTACATTATATCATACATAGTCATTAAATCGCAGTTTTCCTTGCTTTACCCAATAGGGAAAAGCAAGAGTTTACAAAGCGAGTAAACTGCAACACCTTAAACACGTGCAGTATATTACCCTTTCTTTTCCTCTTTCGCCCAGGAATCTCGCAGCGAAACGGTTCGGTTGAACACCGGATTTTCAGGCGACGAGTCGGGATCAAGGCAGAAATAACCGAGCCGCTCGAATTGGAAACGGTCGGATAATTTCGCGTCTTTCAGGGCCGGTTCTAATTTACAATCTTTCAAAATGTTAAGCGACTCAGAATTCAAGTACGATTTGTAATCAGTCGGATCGTTCGGGTCGTCGGGGTTCTGCTTGGTGAAAAGCCTGTCATATTCACGCACTTCGGCGTTTACGGCGTGTTCTGCACTGACCCAATGGATTGTTCCCTGCACTTTTCTTCCGTCCGGCGACGAACCGCCGCGAGTTGCCGGGTCGTAAGTACAACGGACTTCGACAATTTTGCCGTCTGCGTCTTTAATCACGTCGGTACAGGTGACGTAATAAGCGTAGCGTAGTCGAACTTCTTTGCCGGGCGCGAGCCGAAAATATTTTTTCGGAGCTTCTTCACGAAAATCATCCTGTTCAATATATAAAGTTCTCGAAAATGGCACAAGCCGGGTTCCGTCCGCTTCGTTTTCCGGGTTGTTAATCGCTTCCAATTCCTCGGTTTGCCCTTCCGGATAGTTTTCAATAACAACTTTTAACGGATGCAAAACAGCCATTCGACGCTGAGCGGTTTTGTTCAAATCTTCACGAATCGCGTTTTCGAGCAGCACAACGTCAATTGTGCTGTTAAATTTGGCAACTCCAATTGTGCGGCAAAAGCTGCGAATGGATTCCGGCGTGAAACCACGTCGTCGAAGCCCGGCAATTGTCGGCATACGCGGATCGTCCCAACCTTTTACGTAACCCCCTTTCACCAGTTCGAGCAGTTTACGTTTGCTCATAACGGTGTTTGTTAGTCCAAGCCGCGCAAATTCATACTGATGCGGAAGATGTATTCCGTCAAGCTGTTCCAGAAACCAATCGTAAAGCGGTCTGTGATGCTCGAATTCAAGTGTGCAAATCGAGTGTGTTATATTTTCAATCGAGTCTTCCAAGCCGTGCGCCCAGTCGTACATTGGGTAAATGCACCACTTGTCGCCGGTTCGGTGATGCGACGCTTTCACGATTCTATACATTACTGGGTCGCGCATGTTAAAGTTCGGCGAAGCCATGTCAATTTTTGCCCGAAGCGTTTTCGAACCTTCTGGAAATTCGCCGTTTCTCATTTTCTGGAAAAGGTCGAGATTCTCCTCAACCGAACGATCCCGATTCGGCGACGGAGTGCCCGGCGTGGTCGGCGTGCCACGTGTTTCTCGCACTTCATCCGGTGTCAAATCGCAGACGTACGCTTTACCTTTACGAATCAGTTCGACTGCGTAGTCGTACATTTTCTCGAAGTAATCCGAAGCGAAAAAAATACGGTTTTCCAAAGTGTCGCCGGTTATCCATTTCACGTCATTGATAATCGAATCGACGTACTCCGTTTCTTCTTTTGACGGGTTGGTGTCGTCGAACCGCAGGAAAAACGTACCGTTGTATTTTTGCGCCAGGCCGGAGTTCAGGCAGATTGACTTGGCGTGGCCAATATGCAGATAACCGTTCGGTTCCGGCGGAAATCGTGTGGCAACCCGGCCTGCGTTTTTACCATTTTTTATATCTTCTTCGATTATCTGTTCTAGAAAATTAAGCGACATTATTTACAAAAAAGTTGTTGGTGGAATTTAATTTTTGTCATTTTTAGCTCACGACAAATTTACATTTGCCAATAAATATGATTTTACCATTTTCGTGAAGAAACACAATGAAAACCGACAAAAATTATTAAATTTAGAGTATATCAATTCACAATAATGCATAAATTGAATTTGGTACTTACCGTTGGTTGCCTTATAAGTTTTGTATGAAATTTTTTCATACCAGTTAACCCCATAGCCATGCTCCGAGGAGTACATCGCCAAGCGATTTATGCCTCAACGGCAGGTTTCTCGGCGGCTAGCGTGCAGAATTATCCAAGTACATGGATTTGTGAATTCTTGTATCAGGGTGTCATGTGACAAACATATTACTTGCAAGAATAAAAAGAAAATAAAACAACATAAATATTAACATTATTGGGTCTATTGTTAGTATATATATCACAACCAGTACTAATAATCCTACAATGATGATGCATAATATACTTAAGAACCAGTCCCTAAACTCGTAATCGCTTAAAAACAGGGTGTTTACAATAAGTTTGAGGTTGTAAAAAAAGGTGGGTCATGCTACAATCATTATTTCGATTTTCCACAATCACGACAATGGAGTGTCACATGCCCA
>JBOFQC010000079.1:0-5138 GCA_051660725.1 Thermoguttaceae bacterium | reverse complement strand
GAAAACCTGAACAGTGTTATTTCCAGAAACAATATAAACATTATCGCTTTTATCAATTGCTATATCGGTTGGGTGGTATAATTGTCCGTCACCTTCTCCCCATGTACCGAAAGTGAAAAGCTGCGTTCCAGAAGGCGTGTAGCATATAACTCTGTTGTTCAAATAATCGGCAACATAAACCCGATCCTTAGAGTCGACAGCGATCCCTTTCGGCGTGAAAGCGAGATTCTTAAGAGACACAACCGTTCCTGAAGACGCTGCAGTTCCTTGGTATTCGTAAGCCCCGATGTCGATGTAATTTGGCGATCCGCTGCCCTTGTTTGTCACATTGGGGGCGTCATAACGCTGTTTGCCAGCGGCGTCAATGGAAGGCGCTCCTGACCTGGAAATTCCAGCGTCAATTGCCGGGCTGACAGACAAAAGCGGCATGACCGGAATACCATTGCCGAAGTCTGTCATAGGACCAAGCATGGCGTCAAGCGGTGCATTAACGGTGCCGACTTGGTTGGCATTCACTCCGTTGGTCATACCTATGAAATTTTCGCCCATGCCAATGAGGTTATTGGAACCTTTAAATGGCTTGCTTTCGTTATTATAGTAAACATCACTTCTTAAATTTTTAGCAATATTTCCTGCAACGATAGTATTGTAGAGCGTAATATTCGTCGGTTCGTGAATGTAAAGCCCGCCACCCCATAACGCTGTGTTGGCCGTCACTGTCACATTGGTTAAAGTCAAATCTGTTTCATGTCTTGTGTATATTCCGCCACCATCAATGCCAGAAACATTATTGCCAATTGTCACGTTGGTAATTATTCCTTTTGCGCTCTCGAAAAACAACGCACCGCCGTACAGTCCGGAATAATTTTCCCATAAACTCATGTTAGAAAGCGTTGCGTTCGACGAATTGAAATTGGCACCACCGCCGTCATATTGCGCAAAGTTGTCGTTTAGAGTGATATATGAAGCAATCACTGTTGCGATCTTAGACATGATACCGCCACCCCAAGATGATCTGTTACCTCGAACAG
Organism: Thermoguttaceae bacterium; assembly: GCA_051660725.1. GTDB lineage: Bacteria > Planctomycetota > Planctomycetia > Pirellulales > Thermoguttaceae > JAVBSX01. Next base: position 4,107 of record JBOFQC010000079.1, on the reverse strand, counting down.
TGATGTTGCTTAGATTTGCTGTGCAATTTTCGATCCAGGCACCGCCGCCATGTCCGTCGTTTTCAGCTTGTGAAGTATTATTGATGAGTTTGACGTTTTCTACAGAAAGCGAACCACCGCCGTTAACGTAGATTCCGCCGCCAAAACTTAGACTTTTGTTTCCAATAAAATCAGTGTTTCGAATCGTAACGCTAACATCGCTGGTTGATATGCCGCCCCCGCTGAATTTCGACGTGTTATTCTCAAAAAGTGAATTATAAACCTGCAAGTTTCCACCATATTCAGAGCGTATGGCACCACCGGAAATCCACCAATCGTCACCTAACGAAGTGTTGTTCAAAAAAGTGGTATCAGTAAGTCGAAGCGTTGAAGTTACCGAATAAATTGCTCCGCCATTATGACCTAACTTATATCCGCCGGTAAAAGCTATGCCGCCCATGCTGACATTACTTGATCCGTCAATATAGAACAGCCGAGATTTGCCATTTCCGTCTATAGTGAGCGGGACGGTTCCCAAGCTGACAATTGCAATCGACCCGTTTTGTGCTGCGTTTATATTGATGACAAGCTCTGAACCTGTAAGAGTGATTTTATTCGCCGTATCTGTTGTTCGAATCACTATAATGTCATTTCTGGTCGAGGCTTTTGCCGCGTTGATTCCGTTCTGAAGACTTGTGGCAGATAGCTTATCAGCAGTGATTTCGACTATGTTGTATGAACTCATGTTGGAAGCAAATCCCAGGTCTGCATACTTCTCACGAATGGCGTCATATTCCGCTGCAGTGACCGCCAATAACTGCCTTTCTTCCAACGGCTCAAACTGCAACCTTCGTGCTTGCGCACCTTTTGTTTTCACAATGTGATTTGCTTGCTCGTTATTCTTTTGTTGAAGACCGAAAAATTTTTTGAAAAACGAAGTCATAATTGAAACCTGATAAAAAGTTATGGTTAACACAAACAAGTAGAAAGTTTCGTGATTATACTGAACTTACACAAATTGAATAACTGAAACACTTTGCCACACAAATGTGCATCATGATAATTTTGCATCCCAACGCCGAGGAAACTGACGTTCAGGCATTAATTGTTCGTCGTTGATCTCCAGAGAGACCTGCTGTCTGGTAATATACTGCCGTCCGGAATAAATTACATGTTTTCAAATATTGGGCGTGCAAAAAATAATCAGAACCAAACATTGACAAACTCGGACTACGAACCGACCAACGTGAGGCGGTTCACTTCAAGCGAAGCTACTTATGCCTGAACGGCAGGTTCCCGCCCATGCCGGGCTCCGGTATAAATCACTCTGGTACTAACAGGAATGAAACAATTTTCAAACAGTATTTAGCAGACACCAAGTAATCTTAAATACAATTTTTAATGAATTCAATCTTGTCCATAAAACGTCATGACGTAAATTATTATAACAAAGACTGTTTGGTAATACTATACCAAAGCCCGGTATGGGAATAACCTGCTGCCAGGACATGAACGACCTGCCGTCTAGGCGTGCATTGATCGGCTCTGTTCCTGAGTTTTTCAATGTTTAATGCTGATTATCTTCAGCTTACCCTAAATTGGAAAACATGCAATTTTTGCCGGGCAACAGGATACCTAAAAGAATTTTGCGTAAAAGTCAAAATTTTGTGCAAAAGTCAACAAGCCAACAATGCCGGTTGACTTGAGCTACAAACGTGAGTAACAGAAAAAACTAATTGGAGATTCGGTATTACCATTGCATTGCCGGAAATAGTTTCCACGATTTTATTTCTTCAACTTTTATCGGTGCATCTTCAGTAAATATCTCGACATGTACCGCATCATCAAGTGTCGGATACAGAACTTGCGTCATGCACTGACGTTCATCTGCAAACACTTCGAGAATGGTTTTGTCTAAAAAAATTCGCAGGTTCACTTTTTCGCCGTCTTTCAACTCAAACGGAGCGTCTTCGGTTTCAACCACTGGATTGGGATCACGCATTGTGAATTCGTGGTACTTCACCGGTTCAAGGCTAGAAGAACGCATATCGATTCGCATGATATCATTTTCCCGGTCAATTAAAATTGGCGTTTGTTCGCGTCCGTCTTTTGAACATAAAACTTTGACACCGAATTTTTTCGCTTGTCCCGGATCAATTGTCAGATTCAATTCCATAATATTTCCGGCGATGTTTTCCAGTCGGACAGACTCGCCCGCTTTAAGATTAAATCCGGCTTCACTTTGCGGTTGATACCGTAGCGATTCGACTTCTTGCGGAGGAGTGATATTAAGCGAACGCTTATCTTCGGCAAGTGTCAAAACTCGTGGCATTGTCATTGTGCCGCTTGTATTTCCGGTTTTTCTGTCGAGAACCCACGCCCAGAAAATGCGACGATTCTGGTCATCCAACAACGTTTCCGGCGCAAAGCAAGTGCCGCCGGGCCAGTTCATACGCAGGTGAGTTTCAGGCGTGAATTGTGATCCGTTCCAATCACCGATGTAATATCTGGCACCACGGGGATGACTAATGCAAACGAGTACCCATTTGTCTCCCAGCTTGAAAAAATCTGGACACGAGATGTCTTCGAAATCGTCGACGTCCGGCATGTCGTGAGATAAAAAGTCACCTACTTTTTCCATTGGCTTGTCGTAAGAATCACCTTTATACAAAATTGGTGGATTTCCGCCCGATATTTGGTAATAGGTATCACCCTCAACCCACATATGCGGGTCCCAACCCGGATTCGCAATTGGATTGGTGTCAGGTTTTTTCCAGAAATTAAGTTCCGGATCACTGCTGTAAGCGACGCAATTTCCGCCGGTTCCGAGTCCGTGATAAGCAATTACGACGTTTCCGTCATTCGCCAAAAAAGCGTTTCCGCTGAAAATTCCGGTGTCAGGATCACCGGGCCGTTGCTGTAAGTCGTAAGAATGCCACCTCCAATGAAACAAATCAATACTTGAAACGTGACACCAATGATGTCCCGCTTCCGCTTGATAGAGATACCACAAATGGTAAACTCCGTCCTTGAAAATCGCACCGTTCGGATCGAATGGATAACCGGTCCCCTCTGGAATTGTAAAATGCCAGACGGGCCTGAGTTTATCTTCGAGAAGAACACGACGAAGATTGCGTTGAGCTTCCGCATCTCCCGGTCTGAGCTGCGACGACGAATTTGATCGGAAAAATGCCGCGACTTTTTCGAGTTGGTTACTGACAACTCCGGTTGGAAACGCGATTAACGTGTCACCTTTTTCGGACAAGTGAAGTTTACCGTCACGTACTTTAGCTTTGCCAATTGTTAAGATGTCGGTGTAATTTCCAGTTTTATCAGCAACACTTCCGTTTTCGAAATCCCACCACGCTATTGGTTCTATACTTGATAACTTGTTTGGTGTCAACGCTTTGATTTCGTCTTGAGTCAGGGCCGTATCGTATATCCTTGCATCTTCAATACTTCCAATAAATGAATCTTTCAGGCCGGGATGAATATGCCGTAATCCAACAAGCACAGCAGAACTTTTCGGAAACGTTCTTTGGCTCCCTTTTTCTGTAACCGCAACCACTTCCCCATTACGGTAAAGTGTAATGGTGTCACCTTCATAAACAAGCGCGACTTGCACAAATTCTCCCGGTTTCGCGGTTTCCCGTTTCCAACTTGCCTGGTCTGACTGCGAACGTGAAAAGCCTTCACTTCCAGGCATCCATGTTTGGTTCTGCAGTTCGCCGAAAACAACAGCGTCGAATCCGGCGTCAAGATTGTCAATTGTCAGAACGCTCCCACCTTTTTGTTCGAGATTGTCGGGACTTGCCCAAACGACGAGTGATTTATCCTTTATCTGCTCATCTGCTTGTGACGTCAAAGATAAAGTCGCACTGAATATGACAATAAACAGTGCAATCATACACGACATGACCGACTTGGACGAAAATACGTTTTTAGAATAGTGGTAAGTTTTCATACTACTTAGCATCAGATAAATTTTATAGAATTTCAACATAAGACTTTAGTAGCCGTTCACGGCAGAATTTAGGAGTTAGGTGAACAGGTGAATAGGTGAGCAGGTGATTCGAAATTACATGAAGTCTAATACCTAATTCCTTAATAACCGTGAACGGTCATCAA
>JBOFQC010000078.1:0-3160 GCA_051660725.1 Thermoguttaceae bacterium | reverse complement strand
CCTATCAACGAGATACTGCTTGACGGATACGGTAACTGCCAAGTCAGAGACGATTGTGATTCCGTCGTTTCACCTGTCGCCGCATTGACATTTTGTTCGAAAAAGTCGAACAAGTTCGTGTCGCCACTCAATGTGATGTTCGTTTTGTCCAAATCGGATGGAGCGAACGACACTGCAAAACTGCCTCGCTCCTCCTTTTTCGTCCAGCGAGTGCCAGAAACACCGACGGAAACGACAGTCACGTTTTGAGTGGCAGGCAGCGAACCGCCACCACTATAAGTCGCCGTGAGTGACTGGTCGCGCACCATGTACGGCCCGAACGAAATGTCCTGTCCCTGATTGGAGGCGAGTTCGTACATTGCCACAGGTTTACGGTGTGCTGGAGTTTGTTTCGTTTGAGGGTTGCTGGGATTGCTGCGTTTTCACATAATCTTGGTCAAGTTGACGAAGCACCGAAAGTTCTATCGCCGTGCGTTTGCCATCGGCTTTTTCAAGCGTAACATCACCCTGGTCCAAAGAGACGAATTTCGCCGTCGTCTTGAACAAGCCGTCCGTCGATTGCCATTCGCGGAAACCTTTGTAGGTAATACCCATATTGGAAAGAATCTCAATGCGAATGTTTTCGGGCAATTTATGCTTCTCCATCGCCTTAATCAATTCGTCGTCAGCACGCGGTTCTCGTTCGTAAGCGTCGCATATAAATTTTTTCATCTCTTTCGTTGCATCTTCAAGCAACTGTTGAAGATTTAACTGTACACGGCGTTCGTAAGCAAGTTGAGTGTTTTTGGCAAGCCGCTCCTCGTAATCTTTGCGGATATCTGGCTCCACAATGTGTTTGGGATCTATGCCGGATGAGTAGGGACCATTAACTGCGAGATTTTTATAAACTGAAACAGAAAAATCATGTTCTTTGTCGAATGATGCATAAAGTATATTCCAAAATAGTAACCACTCGCCTAAAACATTTTTTCTTAAAGGAGTAGCCTCGGCGTTATCGAGAAGTTGGAACCAGAACCGTATTCTTATGAGAGAGCGGTATTGTTGCTCAAAAGCATCAAGGATATTATCAATCGTTTCCGGTTTTGCGTAAACTTCCCTTGATTGAATAGATTTTGCCACCTCGACAAAATCTTTCGTTTGATGGACAATTTTTTCGAGGGTTTCCTCAATGTGTGTTACGTTAATGTGTTTTTTTGGCATTTCGGTAGACTCTTCACCCAGTACGCTATTATTGAGCAGAACACTGATGACTACGCACGTAAAAAATGAGTATCTCATAACAATATCTCCCTGTATTTGTTGGATTGTGCAAAAACGCCGAACAATTTTTTCATCATTGATCCGGGCCTGTTGGGTAGCTCGAACTTCTATCTCCATAGGTGGCAGACTTTGTCGTACCTCCTTTGGAAAGTATCACTTTTCCTTGAGCATCAATGGTCTTAATATGGCTCATTCCAATCTTCAAGCGGCGGACACTCAAGGCATATCTTATTTTGGGAATACTTGTCATGCGGTTGTATATTTCTTATGGGCACTGCACGTTTGATCTGACTAGCTGTTGGATGTTCTGATATCCAGTTGTATCTCGTGTGAACAACACTTGAAGACAGAATGAATTCTCCTGGAAAGTATTTGTACAATAAGTTGTCATTGCCATATATCTTTATGTCTTCGGTAGAAGTATTTTCTTGATAAACAATCAGATATACGGAATCTCCTAGATAAATCTCCGTTGGAAAAATGTCGATAGAAAACTTTGTTGGACTAACTGCTTGGTTTGGAAAGATAGTTGTTACATATTTAGTTTTAGTGGACATGTGTACAGATTCAATGGAGTCTGCTCTCGATCCATTATATTCATATATCAAACCAAAAATAAAAATTAGCACGATAGCATTTTTCATAACAAAAACCTCTATTTGAATAATACTTGAAAGAACCTTTTGGGGTTTGCGGAACTGGATTTTAGGGAACAAATTCTGCGATTATTGTACGGCATTGGGTACCTTCTCGTCCATTGTCGCAGCTTCGACTGGTTGAATTCCCTTCGCCTGCCAGGCTTGAACCGCTGGAATATCAAGGTAATCCAACTGCCCGACAATATAATTCACATAAGCGGAATCTTTCGGAAGTCGCTTCAGCCAGTCCGCAAAAAATCGATCATAAATGTCACGATCTTTCATGTAAATGGCCCGTTTCTGCTCTCGTAATCGACCCTGTTCTTGCATTGTGTATATCACATGTTTCTCAATAGTGTTTTCGGGATTAATCGTATAGGTGTTGGTTTCCTCATCGTATTCCTCATCAAAAATTGACTCAGGAACCTCGGGATAATCATCGTCAACTGAATACCATTTCTTACCGCAACCATCATCCATCTTATAAGGCTCAAAAAGAATATCACGACAATAGCCACGAAAAATTTCTAATGTCAAAAATTGTCGTTCCAATTCTGGCAACTGGTCAAACCATTTCCAAAAATTTTCTGGTGGAGATTGGTAATGAATCCCCGTCATGACTTCTTTCAGCGGCGTAAGCCAACGATTGACTGTAAAAACATCGCGCAAGCCACTCGGCGGAAGAAGCGATTCCAGTTGTTCAATTTGTTTATCACTCGCCAAATCCAATGCACGAACCGCAACACGGTTGATCGAACCAAAGACATGACGCTTTTCATCGCGAACAGGAGCGTTAAACATGAGCGGTCGGGGATATTTTATCTTTTCGGTTTTTTTTCGTAACGGGACATAGATTTTTCGAATGGCGTCGATCTCCTCCTGTTTTCGTGGAGAGATCACAACATCGGCATCTAGGACCGAATCGGGCAAGTAGTTTGCATGATTCCCCCCCATTCTCTCCAAAAAATGAAGCCGGAGCGTCATTGATTTGTCAGGTGAGGCTTTCAGCGTATTCCATAGAAATTGAGTTTTTTCATCCAATTCGTTTCCGTTCGAAAAAATTGATCCCGCAGGAACCATCACAGCATCCATGGCGACAATGGTGGTCGTCTTCGGGGCAACCTCATAACCAAATTCAAACCCAAATGGCGAGCCAGAACTGTTCATATAACCTTTACCGGCATACAAGTAAGGCAAAACAATCTCCTCGCCCCAATACCACTCGTATAACGTGTAAAGGAAACCGTTGAGCCATGTACCTG